>CALBXO010000425.1 GCA_937890335.1 uncultured Pseudomonadota bacterium
TGGTCGGCAATTTTGAGGACCACCAGCTCGACGCCCGCACCAGCACGACCAACGGCGACGGTGTCGCGTCCATCAACGTCCAGAGCGCGAGCCTGGAGGCCGAGTTCGAGGTCGAGGCCAAGGCCGGCGACCCGGACGTGGTCCCCATCCGGTTCACCGTGACCGTTGCCTCCAAAGACGCCGCCAGCTACGTCGTGGAAGTCCACTACAACGGTGCGCGCAGCTACACGGACAAAGAGATCAAGGTCGCTCTCTACAAGGACCCGGAGAGCTGCGCCGATTTCAACCCGCTGCGACCCGGCACAGCCGAGCGCAGCGAGCAGCGCGGACTCGACGCCCAGGGATTCCCGACCCGCTTCACCTTCCGCAACCTCCCCAACGGAGATCGCTACACCGCGGTCGCCACCGCGCTCGCCATCGACAGCGACGACGCCGTGGTCATCGGTTCCTTTGGCTGCAACGACGACCGCCCGGTGATTGAGAACGGCAACGATCCCGACCCGGTGGTCGTGGAGATGCTCGACCGGCTGCCGGACGTCACCGGTACCTGGCAGATCACCAGCCGGTTCAACATCACCGAGGCGCTGCCCGAGGGCGTGCGCAACGTGCTCAACCCGCTGCTCGACTTCTTCTCGGACCCGGCGGGCACGCTCGTCTCCCTCGCGCTCGATTTCCTTGAGGCCCAGTTCGACCTGGATGTCGGGGCCCTGCAGGACATCCTGATTGCCATCGCCGAGGATCTCCTGGACAGCGCATTCGACTCCGTCGAGCTTGGCAACACGAGCGTCCGGGACATCCTCACCGCAGGCGCCGATGTCGGCGAGATCCTCCGCAACTTCCATCTCCAGGGCAACCTGGTGATTCCCGACGAGACCGTGTCGGCGACGGGCCTCATCACGCAGGCCGAAATCACCTATTTCAACCTCGGCTACCGCTGGCGCCTGAACTGCGATGACGACGAGGACTATGAGGCAGACCCCACCTGTGGCGACGCGTTCATCTCCTTCAACACCGTCGGCTTGAACCCCGTCGAGGGCCTGTGGGACGGCGCGGTGACGCCAAACCCCGACTACAGCGTCAACGACGGGCGCATCTGGTTCCACGAGCTGTCCGTCGCGGACCACACCGTGGACCTCAACTACGGCGCGGTCATCGCCTATCTCCTCGAGAAGGTCGCCCTGCCCTTGCTGTTCGACCCCACGGTGGACTCGCTCAACGCGCTGCTGGCCCGCTTCATCGACTGTGAGGCCCTGTTTGACTCCAACCTGTTCGTGACGGTCTGTGAGACCGCCATCGACGAGGTCAGCAACCTCCTGCGCGACCAGCTGGCCGGGCTCAGCTACAGCAGCGACAACTTCACGCTCGGCACCCCGGCGACCGCGCCGTGCGCGCTGTACGAGCAGGGTGAGGGCGACTACGGCCCGCCGGAGCCGCCCAACCGCGCCCACGAGCCCAAGTTCAAGGAGATGGGCCGCGACCTCCAGCACGCGGACCACGGCGACCTGCGCTGTGAGTGGGCCGGTGGCATCCAGTTCTCCGCTGACCCCAACGACCGCTCCACCTTCAGCGGGCGGTGGTACGGAGAAAAGCGCGGCGATTGATCCAGACCGCCCAAGAACACAAACGCCACGGCAGATGCCGTGGCGTTTGTTGTTTCTTGGACGGGCGAGCAGCTCCGGGGTGCGGTCAGGTTCCCACGAGCTTGATCCGAGCAGCGCCCTCGTACAGCGTTCCGTCGGTCTTTCGCACCTCGACTTCCATCATCTCCAGAGTGAAGAGCAGCATCTCCATCTCTGTGGCCGATGTGTACTCCAGCGGCATGACCTGCCCAATCTCAATCTCGGTGACATAGCCGCGCTCGCGCCCGATCTGAAGGAGCGCTCGCTTGGCTGCGATGAAGTTTGTCTCGTCGGGGTCGGGTGCCATCATCATCCACATCTGCGCCGGCGTGCGGCGAGCCTCGTGCCTTCACAGAGTAGTCACGAGCTGGCGCGTGACAACGAGAAGAAGGCTGGCCCGGCCCCCACGGCCTGCAGAAAGTCCCCCATCAGGTAGACGCTTCCCGTGACCAGCACCGGGCCGGGGAACGCGGCCGCAAGAACCAGCGCCGCGTCGATGTCGGGCGCGCACCCGACCACGTCCAACCCCGCCGAAGCCGCGCGCAGCTGCTCCAGCGTCATGGCGCGCGGTGACCTCGCGACGGTGAGGATCCACTGCGTCGGGAGAGAACGAAACTCGGCGACCATCCCGGCCACATCCTTGTCCGAACTCACACCCAGCACACCCACCGTAGGGGGATCCGCCGCGAGGTGCGCCGCGAGACCGGCGGCGCCCGCCGGGTTGTGGGCGACGTCGAGCAGAAAGCCGGGCAGAGAGTCGTCCCTGCGCCCCGGCCACCGGAATCCGTCCAGGCCCAATTCCTCCACACCCAGCTCCCGCGCCAGGGCGCGTGCGACGCCGACGTTGCCGGCGAAGGCCCCCGCCAACCAGCCCGGAAGGCCCACCGCCGCATCGGGCGGGACCACCACCGCGCCAACTCGCTCCGCGTGCCCGCGCAGCACCGCGAGCGCCGCCTCGGTCTGCTCCGCCCAGACCACGGGCACGCCGGCACGCATCACCGCCGCCTTCTCTGCGGCAACCTCGCCCAGCGTGTCACCGAGGTACGCCGCATGGTCCAGGGCAATCGACGTAATGCCCACCAGGTCCGGATCGACCGCGTTGACGGCGTCGAGGCGGCCACCGAGCCCGACTTCCAGCACCGCCACCTCGACGCCTTCGGCCTCGAAAACCAACAGCGCGATGAGAGTCGTCACCTCGAAGAAGGTCAGGTCTGGTCCCGCCGCCAACACGCGGCGCCCGGCGACCATGACCTGCTCGCGGCTGACGGGACTGCCATCGACCCGAAACCGCTCCGTGAAGTCGAGCAGATGAGGCGACGTGTACAAGCCGGTGCGGACCCCGGCGCGGGACAGCCACCACGAGGTCAACGCCGCGGTTGTCCCCTTTCCATTTGTCCCCGCGACGGTGCAGACGCGCAGGCTCGACTGGGGATTACCCAGACGGCGCAGGGCCGCGTGGACCCGGTCCAGGCCCAGCTTGATGGTGTGTTCGTTGCGAGAAAAGAGGTTCTGGCAGAAGCGCTGCCAGTCCGCGTCACGGGACGGCAAACTCGAACCGATCCCGAAGCTCCAGGTAGGTCAGGAGGCGGTCGTAGGCGTCGTGATCCGGAATGTTGAAGGTCCCGTCCTCGTCGAGGCCGATGACGCGGTCCTTGACCGCCTTCTCCAGGATGGTCGCCACCTCGCCGGTCTCCATGCCCAGTGCCTGCGCCAGATCGTCTGGGACGAGCGAGAGGCCGTCGCGCCCCTGAAGGTGGGCGACCTTCCACTCCGCGCGCAATTGGTGCAGCAGCCGCGCCAGCGGTTGGCGCAACGCAAAATTGCTGAGGCGGAACTGGGCGCGGGTCAGCCGGGCGGCCAGTCGCTTGAGCATCTGAAGCGTGATGGCGGGGTTGGAGCTGACCATCTCCTCAAACTGATCGGCGGGGATCACAAGCAGCTGTGCCTCCTCCACCACCACAGCCGTCCCCGGCCGCGTGGTCTTCATCACCAGCGCCAGCTCGCCACAGAAGTCTCCCTTACCGAGGTCCTCAACGACTACGTCGGTCCGGAACACACGCTTGGTGATCCGGACCTTCCCGGTCTGCACGACGTAGACCTCGGTTCCAGGATCGCCCTCCTGGAACAAGACGGTCCCCGGGGCATAGGTTTTTGCGTACTGTTCCACCATCCCTCCAAATTCACCCTGTCGGATGAGAGCGCAGCCAAGCGTGGGTGCGAGGCGCCACGACCTCGGCCCCGGGGCCCATCAGGTCTAGGTGTCTGCGCAGGAAAGCCACATCGACTGCGTGGTCCACATCGTACCAGAAGGCACCGAGACCGGCCAAGAGTCCAGCGCCCCGAACGGCATCCAGGCTCTCGATCAAGGTCCGCTCGGTCGACCACGCGATGGGCTCGCGAAACACCGGCAACAGGCGTCGGGTGGTGACGCTGACGTACCCCCCGTCCGTGCTGGGACCAAACGCCACGTCAAACCTGTCCATCATCTCAGCGGCAGCGTCGATGTGGGCGGTGGGCAACGTCGGTGAGTCGCTTCCGATGAGGGTCACGGAGTCGTAGCCTTCGTCGAGCCCCATCTCTACCGCGCACGCCATTCGGTCGCCCAACGAGTCGCCCGGCTGTGGAACGCGCCGGACACCCATGGCCGCAATCTCCGCAATGACCGGATGATCGGAATCCCCCGCTACCGAGATCCAGCCCTCGAACCCTGGACGGGCAGTGAGGAGACGCGCGGCCTGGTCGCGCAGAAAACAGCCGTGGAGCTGCGCGGCCGCTTCGGGGCTGAACTCGGTGTGGAGCCGCGTCTTGACCTTGCCGGGCACGGGCGCTTTGGCGAACATCACCACCAGGTGCGACATCAAATCGCCTCCCGGAAGATGAGGTAGAGGATCTTGTAGCCCGCCAGGAACGAGCCGCGCAGCGTGCCGGTCACCTTGCTGACACCGACTCGCTTGCGGTAGCGCACCGGGACCTCTGTGCAGCGCATGGATTGCTTGGCGGCCTTGATCTGCATCTCCACCGTCCAGCCAAAGTCCTCGTCTTCCATTCGCATGGCCTCGAGGGCATCCCAGCGCACGGCGCGAAACGGTCCCAGATCACTGAACTCCACGCCGTAGATGCCGTGGATCAATGTGCATGCGAGCCAATTCCCAAAGATGGCCTGTGGCAGCAGCGCGCCCGGCTCGTTGTCGCCGCGGGTGCGGCTTCCGATCACCAGGTCGTGGGTCCCGCGGACGACGGGCCCCGCGACCTCGGGGAGCTCTTCCGGGTGATCGGAGTAGTCCGCGTCGAGGAACACGATGATGTCCGGGGGATCCTTGCGCACGTGCGCGAGCGCGGCGAGACATGCTGCACCATAGCCACGCTGCGGGGCCGGCACGACGATGGCGCCGCCGTTCCTCGCCACTTCGGCGGTCCGGTCGGTAGAGCCGTTGTCAGCCACGACGACCCGACGCACTTGGTCCCACGGCATGTCGGCCAGGACGCGCCCGATGGCATCCTCTTCGTTGAGCGCGGGCATGACGACATCGATCACTGGTTTTTTGGACGCGGACATGGGCCGGAAATGTGGCCGATCCGACCGCTGCGGTCAAGCGAAGCCCGCAGCAACGAGGTCGACAAACAACTGCACAAAAGAGCGGTGCGTTTCTTGACCACATACTTTTCGTTCAGTACGTTGGTTTTGTTCAGACTGCACCTGCATACAGTGACCCTGCATCCAAGAGACCCAAAATGACCGCTGGATTTTCCACCACGACCCACCTCGAAGTTCCCGCGTACAACCGCTCCAACGTGGCGCCGGTCATCGGGCGTACAAACCGCGCCGCGCGGGCTCTGCGACGCAACCGGGTCGCCCGGCTGCACCGCAGCGGGTTCGCTCCTGACCAGGAGCACGGCGTGCGCGAGCTGGGCTCCATCTACGACTTTGACGATCCCTCCGAGCTCGAGAGCACTGTCTTCGTGTGCACGCTGGCCTCGGGAACGGCCACGCTCCTGACCGTGGGTCGCTAGAAACAGGGTTTCTTCGACACCGTCCAGCTGGTCCTGGACCCGGTGCTGCCCTCAGACCGGGCAGAGGGCATTGCCGCCTTCGTGCAGGGGGCCCGCCGGGTGCTGGCGGTGCATCGGTCAGACGTGCGCGCGCTGGAGGATACGGTGGCGCTGGTGGACCTGGACCTCGCCGAGACACTCGGTCGGTGCGCGCTGCTGCCCGTCGTGCGCGACCGCGTCCAGCTGCTCGATCGCGAGGCGGGTGTCCTGGGTCTGTGCCGTGAGGACCTGGTCGGGGACCGCGAGATTCGCGAGGCGTTTCGTGACGCGCTGGGTGCGGATCCCATGGCGCTGCGCCGTCTGCTGGACGCCGGACGCATGGACCTGCTGACCGGGCACGCGCTCTACATGGAGCGGCTGCTGCGCTGAAGGGGACGCCGAGCGTCGGCGGGTTACTCGAGCACCAGGCGGGAGGCGATCCAGTCGATGCCGCCGCGCCCATCCCGGAGGACGGTGTAGACCCGCATCTCGTCGGACTCAAAGTCGTCCGCCCGCGGTGTAGTCCAATCGTTCTGCTCGGCCTTCTCCAGCTGGCTCTCCCCAGGAAAGTAACTCGTCCGGGTCTTGGCCAACTCTCCGCCTTCCACAAACCAGGTCACGACGAGAGCCTCGCCCGTCTCCTCCTCCGCACCTGCGGCCACATAGAGTTCCGAGGATTCGGCGGGGATGTCCACCTCAAGGCGGTAGGCCGTATCGCGATCGAGCCGGGCCAGGACCGTTGGGTCGGGCAGAAGCGCCACAGCGGAATCTTCCCCGTGCCTGCGCACCGCGAAACCGCCCAATTGTGGGTTACGATTGCGCTCGTCGTCGGGTCCGTAGACGAGAACCATCTCCTTCACGGCGCGGATGGTCTCCGTCCCATCGCTGAGCTCCAACGAGACGCTGACAGGGAATCCCTTCTCGCAGTCGGGCAGCGGCACGAAGTCCGGCAGGTTGCCCTGTTCGGCGATGGTGGAACACGCAAGCTCGAGAGCTTCCGGGGCTGTCGGGTAGGGAAACGCTGCGGTGGGGCCTGTGCCGAGATCGTACGGGAGGAAAGGCAGCCCGGTTGCGGCGAGATCCTCCTCTGATATCTGACACTGAAACCCATCACCGGAGGCCGACACCAACGGGCACCAGCTCCACGCGTACGTCAACGTCGCG
>CALBXO010000426.1 GCA_937890335.1 uncultured Pseudomonadota bacterium
CAGGCGCGACTCCCACAGATACGGCGTCGCGTCCGGCTCGAGCCAGACCAGCGCTGCCTGCGCGCCGTAGATGAAGCCCGCATCGTCGTTGCCCTTGAAAAGCGGGAAGGCCAGCCAGCTCAAACCCTGGTCCGGCTCTTCCTCGTCGGCGGCAGACCCGGCGGCGGCGGGCTCGGCGGCGGCAGGCTCGGCGGCAGCGGGCTCCTCGACAGCGACGCCGGCCGGCGTCTCGTCCGCGACCGCGGGCACGGCGCAAAAAGCTGCCCACAGCGCCACGGCGACCTGCCTAGCGAACGATTTCACACCAGTCCGGGAAGAACTCGGGGAGACCGTTGTCCAGGTACGGCGAGGCCCCCGCGGGCGTCGCGTACGGATGGTCGAGCATGAACGTCCAGAGTGCACGGAAGCGCGTTTCCATCTCGCCGGGCGCCTCGATGGGAGGCACGGCATGTCCTGCGGTGTGTACACATTGCACGACGAAGTGGCCGTCGTCACGTAGGGCGTCGCGATAGCGAACCGACGCCTCACTGAAGCTCAGTCCCAGCCAGTCGCCGTCACCACCCCACAGCACAATCGCAGGGAATTTGTGGGCCTGCGGCGCCCACGCCATCTCCCAGACTCCCAGCACTTCACCCAGGCCGCCGCTGAGGGACTCGAAGGCCGCGAAATAGTCTGCCTGTGGCGTGGTGGAAACGTGGGTCACCCATAGGCCGCCCGCACTGACGCCGATGGCAAAGACGCGCTGGCGATCTACGTTGAACTGGCCCTGGACGCAGGACATCAGGTCATCCAGGAACAGCAGTTCGGCCTCCTTGCCCCAGTCTTCGGCGAACGGCCAGTCAAAGGTGAAGGCCTTGTTGCCGTTGTTCTCGAGCCGATCGGGCAGGACCACGATGAGGTCGAGCTGTTCCGCAGCGCTCTCGAGCTCGGCCTGCCGCACAAAGGAGTTGCTCGACGCATTGAGCCAATGCCAGGCGAAGACCACCGGCATGGGACGGCTGCCGTCGTAACTCTCCGGTACCAGCAGCCGGAACTGCCGCAGGTCTGTGCCCGTGGGGAAGTCGCGCACGACGGCCGTGTCGCTCGTGGGTCCACCAACCAGCTCTGGACACTCGCCGTGACTGTAGGGCGGCGGCAACGGGGGCTCAGTGCGGTGCTCCGTTGCCCCTGTGTCCCCGCCCACATCGGGCGCCGGGTCCGGCACATCGGGGGCTCCCAGATCCTCAGTAGCCGTGTCCCCCTCCGGCGACGCGTCCCGCGCCGTGTCCGGCGCCAGGCTGCCGGTGTCGTCGACGATTCGGCCTTGATCGACGCCGTCAGCGCCAGCGTCCGCGTTGGGAATCACCGTCTCGTCTGAGACGCCGAGGGCACCCTCGCTGCAGGCCTGCGATCCAATCACGCAGGCCACCGTCAGCCACAACCAAGTCTTTGGTGTCATGTTCCTACGGGGCAAACCTCGCCAGCCACATCCACACTGACACGATCCACTCCGCGCTTCAAAACGGGAATGTGGCGCCCCGTTCGACTGTCACCCTTGTGAACCCGAGAGCTGACCTTAGACTCGACTTATGAGCACTACCTCAAGCGGAGAGACCATGACGGAGAACGACCGGTACAAGATCTTCCGGAAGTGGGGCGGGCGTTGCCATCACTGTGGCACGCGCCTCCAATGGGAGTTTCACGATGTGCGGGGACGCAGTGGCGGCTGGCTGACCGGCGCAGACGACAAGAAAGCGCAAGTTGCCCTCTGTTTCCGATGTCACGAACTACCGGTTCGAAAGGGGTCCGCGCTGAAGATTGTCGAGGCGCCCTGAGGGCCCCCGACGCGCGTTGCACCCACGCATCAGGGGCGTTGCAGGTTTGCAACGCCCCTCGCTGCTTCTTGGCCTGAGAATCCCTACCCCACGGCGTCGACCGGCCTGGCACACACCCTGCTCTTGCAGTGAGCGTCAACCCGAGAGCCCAGGAGGCCCCCATGACGCTCAAGAAGATCCTGCTCAGCATCGTGTGTCTCGATTTCGTCGCGCTCACCGGCTACGTGCTCTACCTCTATGGCCCCGTTGGCTGGCTTGAGCCCCTTGTCTCCAATTGGGCAGGCCGCCTTGTCGTGTTCGACCTGCTCATCGCGCTGTCGTGTGCAGTCTGGTGGATGGTGCGTGACGCCAGAGCCGCCGGCAGAAACCCCTGGCCGTACGTCCTGCTGACGCTGACGACGGGAGCGGCGGGCCCGCTGATCTACCTCATCCTCGCGCCGGCGCCGAGGCGCCTGGCCAAGCCGGACCCGGTCCGCGCCCTTGCGGCCGGGTGACTGCGCCGGGGCCCATTCGATGCGGGTCGGTCAGAATCGCTGCTTGTTGTAGGATGCCCGCATGCACGTCGCCCTGACCCAGAGCGCCCCCAGCGGATCGCGGCCCCGACCCTGGCACCTGATCGGCGCCGCGGTCGGTCTGGCCCTCGGCGTGGTCGACACCGCGGTCTTCGCCCTGCTCGACGTGGGCGAGTGGCTCATCCCGGCCATGGGCCTGGTCTTCACCGCCAACCTCGCCCTGCTCGGCTTCCTCCTTGGCCGCCTCGCGCTCGCAGGCGCGAGGGCCGAGGTGGACGCGCGGACGATCCGCAGCCAGTACGAGGAGCTCGAGTCCAGCCACGCTGCCGTCGTGCAGGCGGAGAAGCTGGCGGCGATCGGTCGGATGGCTGCCGGCGTGGCCCATGAGGTGCGCAACCCGCTCGGCATCATCCGGTCCTCGGCGTCGCTCGTGGCGGAGGACCTCCCTCCGGAGGCGGTGGACGCACGGCGCGCCAACACATTCATCATCGAGGAGACCGACCGCCTCGAGGGCATGATCCGTGCGCTGCTGGCTTTCTCGCGGCCGGCCCAGGCGCAGCTGCAGATCATGAACCCCACCGAGGCCGCCGACCGCGCGCTGCGGCTTGTCCGGCGGCAACTCGAGCGCGGCGACGTGCACCTGCGCGAAGAGCTCCCGGATCTCCCCGGTGTCAGCGGGGATGAGGACCTCATCAGCCAGCTCATCTTCGGCCTGATCGTCAACGCCGCGGAGGTGCTGCCCGAGGGGGGCGCCGTCGTTGTCCGCGGCGGCGCAGACGAGGCGGAGGTCTGGCTCGAGGTCGCCGACGACGGGCCGGGCGTACCCGACGCCGACGCCCAGCGCATCTTCGAGCCGTTCTACACAACCAAGGCCACAGGCACAGGGCTCGGCCTGCCCGTAGCGACCCGCATCGCCGAGGCGCACCAGGGCCGTCTCGAGCTGCGCCCGGCCGCCGGGATCGGCCCACAGGGCGCCGGAGCATGCTTCCGCCTGAGCCTTCCGAGGGCGACACCATGAGCCTCGCCGCCCGCGTCGCCGTCATCGACGACGAGCGCCGCATGGTCGACATCCTGTCCATGGTGTTGCGCCGCGACGGCCACGACGTCTCCGGGTACACCGACCCGGATGTCTTCCTCGCCCGCCGGGAAGAGGACGGCCCGTTTGACGCCGTGCTCACCGACCTGAAGATGCCGGGTACGGACGGCCTGACGCTGATGCGTGCAGTCCTGGCCGACACACCGGACGTCCCCGTTGTTCTCATGACCGCCTTCGCGACGGTGCAGACCGCCGTGGGCGCCATGAAGGACGGCGCCTTCGACTATGTGCAGAAGCCGTTCGACAACGAGACCATGCGGGCCGCGATCCGACGCGCCCTGGAGCGCACGCGTCTGGCACGGGAGAACCGCTACCTGCGCGCCGAGCTCGCCTCCCGCTATGCGCCCAGCGGCATCATCGCCCACAGCGCCCCCATGCTGGAGGTCCTGGCGCTGGTCCGACGTGTCGCCGCGACACCGGCGACCGTGCTCGTCTCTGGAGATTCCGGCACAGGAAAGGAGCTCATCGCGCGGGCCCTGCACTACCACAGCGACCGGGTGGGCGGGCCGTTCGTGGCGGTCAACGCCCGCGCGTTTGCGGAGGGTGTCCTGGAGAGCGAGCTCTTTGGGCACGAGAAGGGCGCATTCACCGGCGCCCAGACCGCCCGCGAGGGCGTGTTCGAGCGTGCGCATGGCGGCACGGTCTTCCTGGATGAGATCGGCGACGTGGACGAGGCGTTCCAGGCCAAGCTTCTGCGCGTGGTCCAGGAACGCGAGGTCCTGCGGGTGGGCGGCGCTTCAGCGCGGCCCGTGGACGTGCGCCTCATCACCGCCACCAACAAGGATCTGCGTGCGGAGGTCGCCGCCGGGCGTTTTCGCGAGGATCTCTACTTCCGGCTCGCCGTGATCCCCATCCATCTGCCGCCGTTGCGGGACCGCCCGGGCGACGTGCTGCCGCTGGCGAACCACTTCCTCCATCGCGCCAACGCCAGGATGGGACGGACACTGACGGGCTTCTCCCCCGAGGTCCTGGCACACCTGGAGCGCCATCCGTGGCCGGGCAATGTGCGCGAGCTGGAGAACACCGTCGAGCGCGGCGCCGTCCTGGCCGCGGGGGAGCAGGTTACCCTTGCCGACCTGCTGCTCGATGACGGTCCGGCCGCCCAGGCCCAGCTCGCAGGCGGCACGCTCCAGGAGTACCTGGACCACGCCGCCGCGACTCGGATCCGCGCGGTCTTGCGGGAGACGGGCGACGCAAGGGCCGAGGCGGCGGACAGGCTGGGCATCGACCGCACGACCTTGTATCGGTGGATCAAGCGCCTCGATCTCTGACGCCGCCCAGGAACCGCGTCCATGTGCACCATCATCGTCCTCAACCAGGTCCACCCGACCTACCCGGTCATCATCGCGGCCAACCGTGATGAATACTACGCGCGGCCCTCCAGCGGCCCGGTCCGCCTCCTGGAGGATCCTGTGGCCATCGGCGGTGTGGACGGGCGCAAGAAGGGAACGTGGATGGGTGCCACCGCCCACGGCCTCTTCGTCGGTCTGACCAACCAGCGCACCTACGCGCTGCCCCACAACGACCGGCTCTCGCGCGGTCAGGTGGTCCTCGACTGTCTGGCCGCAGGCAGCGTGGAGGGCGTGGATGCCCTGCTCAGAGACCTCAAGCCAAAGGACTACAACGCGTTCAATCTGCTCTACGCCGACCGGACGCAGGTGCGCGCGGCCTACGCCTGGGACGGGGAGCGCGTCGAGTTCGAGGACGTCCCTGCCGGCATCCACGTCCTGCCCAACGACCGCCTGGACCACGCGGACTGGTTCAAAGTGGGCCGCGCGCGCGCGCTGCTTCGCGGCTGGGAGACGCGCCCATGGGAAGAACTGGCGCCGCACCTGGTGCGCGTGCTCGCCGACCGGGAAAAGGCCCCGCTGGCGTCGGTGCAGCGGCCGCCGTTGGCGTCGCCGTTCACCCGCACGATGGTCCACCAGCTGACCTGTCTCTGCATCCGAACGCCGGTCTACGGGACGCGCTCGTCCACCCTCGTTGCTCTCGACGGCGACGGTGGCGTCGCGCAGTACCATTTCGCGCCGGAGGCTCCGGACCGGGCCCCGTTCCAGGACGTGACCGCCCTGCTCCGGTGATCGCTACCAGTTGATGGGCGGATGTCCCAGCGAAGCCAGGGCCGCGTTCACCTTGGAGAACGGGCGGCTGCCCCACCAACCCGTGTGCGCGGACAGCGGGCTGGGATGGGTGCTCTGCAGGACAATGTGGCGGTCGGAGATGAGCGTGGCCTTCTTGCGCGCATAGTTGCCCCAGAGCAGGAAGACGACTGGCTCCGAGCGCGCGTCCAGGGCGCGGATGATCTCGTCCGTCAGCTTCTCCCACCCCTTCTTTGCGTGAGAGCCTGCGGCCTTGTGCCGCACCGTCAACACCGCGTTGAGCAGCAACACGCCCTGCTCGGCCCACCCCGTCAGGTCTCCGTCCGGTGATGGCGGTACGCCGACATCCGTCTCGCGCTCTTTGAAGATATTGCGCAGGCTCGGCGGGATTTTTACTCCGGGGCGCACGCTGAAGCTCAGCCCGTGGGCCTGACCAGGGCCGTGGTAGGGGTCCTGGCCAAGAAGCAACACGCGGGTATCGGCGAGCGAGCTCAGCCGCAGTGCCGCAAACACCTCGCCCTCCGGGGGGTAGACGTCGTGTACGGCGCGCGCGGCGGCCACAAAGTCCTCGAGCTGCGCAAACCAGGAGCTGTCGAGCGCGGGCGCCAGAGCCTCCGCCCAGTCCTCCGGAATCAGATCGCGCACCGCTACTCCTTGGGATTGATCTCAGCCAGGTTCAACCCAGCCGGGTAGCCGTAGCTGACGTTCTGGACGCCGTTGGGGTCGTCCTCCGGCGGGCCGCCAAACCCATACACCACCACGCCAAACTGCTGGTCGCCAACGAGGCGGTGCTCGCCGTCCGGGATCTGTACCACGGTGACCGAGAGCCCTGTCGCGCCGACGGTGGTCTCGTCCAGCTCGACAGGTGTCCCGTCAATCTCGATGACCGCGCTCGGTGGAGCGGTGATGGCTACGTAGTCCGACGTGTAGGTCGGGGGGGCCAGGAATGCGTAGTCCGCGCGGTATTGCTCGATGGGGACCTGGATGATGAACGTGGGGTCTCCCTCCTGGTTGGCCTCGGCGGCGCCGGACCCTGCGAAGAACTGCCCCACCATCACCGGACCATCCGACGTGATCTCCGTGTTTGCCCGCAGCGCATACTCGCGCCACTCACCGGCGTTCAGCGTCACCTCGGTCACCCCGTCCAGCGCCGGATCAAAACGGATGGTCACGTTGTCCACGTCCGCCAGGACGCGCACCTGGTCCGCGATCACCGGATTGCCGCGATCCCGGCTCTTGGCCACGATGTAGCGCGTCCCGAGCGCCTGGCGCGGGAAGGTCTGTTGCTCCAGGTGGTCGCGGTAGCGACGGCCCTGAGGCACCTGGGTCGCGCGGTTGCCGCCAAACACACCAATGGGCCCGGTCGCCTGAATCAGGCTCCCGGTCAGATCCGTGGAGCCGCTGCGACCCCGGACAATGAGGACATCGAGCGGCTGCAACGTCACCGAGAACGGGA
>CALBXO010000427.1 GCA_937890335.1 uncultured Pseudomonadota bacterium
AGTGGCGCAACCACGGCTACCAGGACTTTGACGCGTTCCTCAACGCGTTCCGGCACAAGCGCCGCAACCAGTTCAGGCGGGAACGGCGGGAGATGGACGACCAGGGCATCGAGTTCCGCGTCTACACGGGGGACGCCATCACGCCCGAGGTCGTCGATCAGGCCTTCTACTTCTACGCGCAGACCTGCGAGCGATTTGGGCCCTGGACCAGTCAATACCTCAAACGCCCTTTCTGGGACGAGGTCAGCCGCACCATGCCCCATCGGCTCCAGATCCTTCTGGCCGGGCGCGCGGATGAGCCGCCAGTGGCCGGGACCCTGACGCTGCGCAAGGGCGACCGTCGGTACGGGCGCTATTGGGGCGCCGACGAACACGTGCGCTTCCTGCACTTCAACGCCTGCTATTACTTCCCCATCGAACAGGCCATCGCCGAGGGCGTGCAGGTTTACGAACCCGGCGCCGGCGGGCACCACAAGTTTGGGCGCGGCTTCGAACCGGCGTTCACCTGGTCCAGCCACTACCTGCCTGACCCAAATCTGCGGCGCATCCTTGAGGACCATGTGGAGCGGGAGGCCGAGGCGGTTCGCCACGAGGTAGAGGCGCTGCTGGCGAGTTCACCGCTGAAGGGGTAGAGCTGAAGGCATGCACCACGCGCGCGAGATCGTCGTCGAGACACGGGGCAAGGGCCTGTTTGAGTTCACCCGCGCCGTGGTGGACGAAGTCCGCGCCGCGGGCCCGGAGATCGGCCTCTGCACCGTCTTCCTCCGACACACCAGCGCAAGCCTGACCATTCAGGAGAACGCTGATCCCTCCGCGCGCCGAGATCTCGAGCGCTGGCTCGAGCGCCTCGTCCCCGAGAACGACCCTGATTTCACCCACACGGCGGAGGGGCCGGACGACATGCCCAGCCACATCAAGGCCGCCCTGACCGCGACGAGCCTCGGCATCCCCATCATCGGCGGGCGCCTCGGCCTGGGCACGTGGCAGGGAATCTACCTGTGGGAGCACCGCGCGCAGCCCCACCGTCGCCGCGTCCTCATCCACGTCCAAGGACAGTAGCCATGAACAACCGCCGTTTCCGACAGCCGGCCCCCACCCTGCCTCACCAGTTCCGCGCCGACGCGTCGTTCCAAAGCCAGCTGGCGCGCCTCCTTGAGGAGGGCGTCCTCGCGGACATCGAGCCCGAGCTGGACGAGCTCGGGGGACTGGCCGCGGGCGCGATGCTCCCGTGGGCTACGCAGGCAGAGAACAACCCGCCGACGCTGGATCATTACGGTCCGTACGGGGACCGGATTGACCGTATCAACCTCAGCGCTGGCTGGAAGGCGCTCGGCCGGTACGCGGCGGAGTTTGGGATCGTGGCCGTCCCTCACGAGCGCAAGCACGGCTGGATGTCGCGGGTACACCAGTACGCACTCCTGCACCTCTACCAACCCTCCAGCGCGAATTTTGGCTGCCCTCTGGCCATGAGCGACGGCGCGGTGGCTGCGCTTGGACGGTACGGAGCTGACGCCCCGTGGGCCAGTGAGGCGCGCGAGCGACTCATGAGCCGGGACCCGGATCGCGCCTGGACCGCGGGCCAGTGGATGACGGAGATGGAGGGGGGCTCGGACGTCAGCCGCAGCAGCACGGAGGCCCGCCGCGACGGCGACGTCTGGCGGCTCCACGGCACAAAATACTTCACCAGCGCCACGACGAGCGAGTGCGCGCTACTCCTGGCGCGGCCGGAGGGTGCCGGCAGCGGGAGCAAGGCGCTCGGGATGTTCTTCACACGCCCCTGGCGCGACGACGGCACGGCAAACCACATCCGTGTCCGCCGGCTCAAGCCCAAGTTCGGCACGCGGCCGCTGCCCACAGCAGAGCTCGAGCTGGAGGGCGCCATCGCCCACGCGGTCGGCGGCCCCGACGGCGGCCTGCGGAAGATCACGACCGTCCTCAACATCGCCCGCTACTTCAACACCAACGCGGCCGTCAGCTCCATGCGTCGCTCGGTCACCATGGCGCGCGCGTACGCGCGCGTACGCGAGGCGTTTGGTCACAAGCTCGAGGATCTCCCGCTGCATGTGGAGACCCTGGCCGACATGCAGGTCGAGTACGATGCTGCCCTTGCCATCGGCCTTCGCCTGGCCGAGCTGCTCGGCAAGGTCGAGTGCGATGTGGCAACAGATCGCGAGAAGGGTGCCTGGCGGCTCTTGACGCCGCTGGCCAAGCTCGGGACGGGCAAACAGGCGGTGGCCCTGGCGAGCGAGTGCATGGAGTGCCACGGCGGCGTGGGCTATATGGAGGACTCGGGCGTGCCGACCATCCTGCGCGACGCGCAGGTGCTGCCCATCTGGGAGGGGACGACCAATGTCCTGAGCCTGGACGCATTGCGGGCCATGGGCAGGGAGAACGCCCTCGAGCCATTCCTCGCGGACATCCATGCGCACCTGGATGGGTTGACGGGTCCAGCGGCGGACTCGGTCCATGCCGCAGTTGGGCGGCTGTCAGCCTATGTGCATAAGATGAAGAGCGCCGGCCCCAGCGACGTGCAGACGGGGGCGCGAGGCTTTGCACTGAGTCTCTATCGCACCTACGCGGCCGCGCTGCTGTGCCACGCTGGTGCGTGGGAGGAGCGCACGGGGCGCGGCCAGCGGCTGGGCATCTCCGCCCGCCGCTACGCCGCCAAGGATCTCACGCCCTTGGTGGACACCGATGCCAGTCGGTTTGAGGAGAGTCGGGTTCTAATCGGCTAGCCCCGGAAGAAGCGAAGATTTCGTTGCGAGGGCGTGGAGACGCCGACGATGACGGCGTTCGTGCCGCTAACGACGACGTAGGCTGAGCAGAGTTCAGGTGAGGAGGAGCGGCGGCGCGGGCGCCGTCAGCGGCGGTGTATCCGCGTCCGCAGCAGGAATCTTCGCTTTTTTCGGGGCTAGCCCCCGGAAGGCCCGCCCAGCGCAGATGACGCTTCACTGTCTCGCGGCCGAGCGCCAGCTGCAGGAAGTGGCCCCCGGAGACGCAGCCGCGTCTCCCGCGACACAGGTCACTCGCCTGCTGGCGCGTCCTCGTCCGCGGTGGCCCCGCGACGGAAACCGTCCGGCTCCGCCTTGGGGAAAGCGCTGGCCGAGTTGGCCTCGCCGGGGGTCGCGATGATCTTGCTGCGGTAACGATCGTTGATGTTGGCGCCGCCCTCGCGCAGCTTGCAGCGCTGCCAGGAGCTGCTGCGGTCGCCGCGCTTGACGGGGTGCAGGCGCTCCATCGAGAAGTTCACCGATTGGGGATCGTCCTTGTCACCGCCGAGCCCGCCGTAGAAAGGCGGTCCGCCATTGCCCGCCACGTCCATGACGCCGTGGCGAGGCGAGATCAACTGAAGCGAGAAGTGCGCGTTGTGGAGATTGAGGCGCAGGAAGCGCCCGTCGTTCGCCGTGTTCATCACAAAGTCGGCGTTGCGGAAGGCGCTCGCCGTGTCGTGCGGTTCCGATTCCACGAACGGAGCCAGGTTGTGGTCCACGAGCAGGAAGCGTTCGTAGGGACCGATGATCGTGCCCGGGTAGAGCCCGGTCACAAAGTCTTCCTGCGACGCGATCACCCACATGGACAGGTCGATGGCGCACGGCGTCGTGTTGAGCAGCTCCACGAACTCGTCGTTGGAGACGTACTCGGGGCGGGTACCAAAATCGGTCGGGTCGATGTCGCCGTTCCAGCCGTCCCAGTGGATCTCGTTGAAGATCACGTCGCCCGGCTCGATCTTACAGGCCTCGCCCGTCTCCGGGTTGAACCCCTTCTCGAAGCCAAAGCGCTTGCCCCGCTCCCAGTGCGTCTCAAACCAGTCCTTGGTTCCCTTGGCTACGCGCTCGCCGTGCAGAATGAGCAGGGTCTCGTCGTTGGCCTGGGTCGCGGAGGAGGACCAGTTGAAGCTGCCGGTGATGACCTTTGCGGTCGGGAACCCTGCGTCAATGACCATGGTCTTGGAGTGCATGCGCCCGCCGCCCGCCTGGTAATCGCCAGGCAGGTAGCTGTTGTCGCCGCCGTCGAGTCGCATGGGCACGTCGAACATCAGGAGGCGGTACGCCTCGTGGTAGGGTCCGTTGGAGTGCAGCTGGCTCTTGTCCACGACGCCGCGGACCTCCTTGGGCACAAACGGCTCCTCGCAGACCACGAGATCACAGGCGTCTCCACCGCCTCCGCCGGGCCCGCAGCACTCGTTGTACTGGGTGAACTCAAGGTGCTTGGCGATGAACCCGGAGCCGACCTGGTCCTTGGTGAACGCAAAAATCATGAAGTGGATCGAGTGCTGCGCGTTGCGCATATGCTCGAGGATCCGCCCCATGGTGTCTTCCTGGGGCGAGAAGTAGACCTCGACCGTGGTGTCGCCGACCTCATAGTGGGTCCCGTTGACGAGGCGGTCCTTGGCGGTGCTGAACCGCCCGGCAAACATCTGCTCGAACTCGGCTTTGAAGTCGGCGGCGACCTGCGGCGAGTCGATAAAGACGTAGTTGTTGGCGTTGCGGTCGTAGCCTGTGGGCGTGATGTTGCCCGTCCCCGTCACGACGAAGCGGTCGTCCATGATGAAGAACTTGTTGTGCATGATGTGAAAGAGGTTTCCGCTGATCATCGGGATGTTCAGCTTCTCCATCTCCACATAGCCGGACTGTCCGTACTCGTAGTGGCGGGCGTCCCCGACAAATCGCAGCCGTACGCCGCGGTGGTGCGCGCGGACCAAGGCGTCGATGACCGGACGGCGCGAGAAGCCCATCACGGCAAAGTCGATGGTGGACTCGGCGCGATCGAGCCCCTGAATCAGCATGTCGTCCGACTGGTGGTCGATGCCGTTCTTGTTGCTCGTACCGGTGTTGTTGAAGTAGGCGCGCACGCGGGGCTGCTGGCCTTGGAGCAGATCCGCGCCGTCCATCTCCGGGGCACAGGACAGGCCCAGGGTGGGCAGCGCCATCGCAAGACACATCATGGCGGCGCAATTGCGTCGAAGCTTGCTCATCACTCACCTCCCGCGTTGAACAGGCGCTCAAAATTGCCGATGACCCGGTCCACATTGGGCTCGTGGAGACCAGGCGTGCGGGTCAGCGCCCACATGTTCGCGTCCATCAGCGCGTCCGCCGTCCGGCCCTCGTACGCGTTGCCAACGCGGACAAACCCACTGGAGGCAGCCAGCGGCTCGCTGAGCACAAAGATCTTCGTCGCGTGGACCTTACCGTCGTGCGGCGACGCGTTGGCGTCGATGATGACCACGTTCTGCTGAATGTCCGAGCGGTACCTGAGATCGGGAAGGACATCGTCCCCGCGAATGTCGTCAAAGTCCGACGCCAGCCGCTGCGCGATGGGCGACTCCCCCTCGGAGGCCGCGTCGAGCACCATGGCGACCTCAAAGCCGTTCATGGCCTTGTAGCGCAGCGCCTCGGCGAGGAACTGGTTCTCAAACGCCTCGCCCACGACAAAGACGGAAGCCTTGGCCGAATACGTCGCGTCGATCACGCGCTTCAGGAGACGCTCTTGCGGCCCGAAGTAAATCTCCAGAACGCCGTTCTCCGTGCGGTAGTAGCGCCGGTTGTTGACGTCGGACTTCACCAGTCCGTTGAAGTTGTCGTACGTGGTGGCAAAGACGCCGCCGGCGAGCTGAATCGCCTCGTCCTCGAAGTCCTGCCCAATCTCCTCGCTGGTTGCCTCAAACCCCAGCTGGTGGACGTTGGGACGCCCTTCAAGGAAGCCGCCGCTGACGCTGACAACCTGCTTGGAGTCCACGACTACAAAGTTGTGCGTCACACGCGTCTGGTCCCCGTCCGCGGTCGCCGAGCGCGTCGGCTCGAGCTCAAAGTCGAGCTCGCCGTTGCCGTACCGTGTGAAGACGCCGGCGTCCTCGCAGAGGCGGAAGCCCTCCTGGTACCGGCGGTCCACATCGCCGACGACCCGCACATCCACACCGCGCTCGTGCGCAGCGATGAGGGCGCGGGCGACGGTCGGTGACTCAAAGTCCTCGAACACGGCATAGGCACGCGCCTGGGCACCGCCAATGACGGCCACCATGCGCTGCTCTACCTCGCTGGTCTGGAGCGTGTTGGGCCCCGCCTCCAGCAAACCAAAGCGGTTGAAGAGATCCGCGGAATCCGGCGCGGCGGAGTCGCAGGAAGCCAGCGCGCACAGCGCCACGAGGGCTACGCCCCATTGCAATCGGTGGTTCATTCGTAGTTCCCCGCGCTGGAGTTGCCGGAGTAGTCGGGTGTCGCCGCCTGGCCGGGCGAAGCGAACGTGTGTTCGCGGTAGCCATCACCGACGCCGCTGCTGCGTTCGGCGTGCTCCTCGTCCCACGGGTTGTAGCTGTACGCATGCCAGGAGGCGTTGCGCGCACCGTTGTTGGAGAACAGCAGCTGAACCCGCTCCATCGAGCGGCTCGTCACAAGGTCGTACCCGCCGGCGAATACGTCCTCTGTGTGGTCCCCGGCTCCGTTGATCAACCGATCGTCAATGTCCCGAATCGTGATGCTGAAACGACCGCGGGGAAGCTTCAGGTCTTCGAGGTAGAAATCGGCGTTCGGGAAGGCGCCGTCGCGCTTCACGGCGAGCACGACGTACTCGTTCGTGTAGACCGGTTGGCCGTTCTCACGGACTGGAAAGGTGTAGCTCTTCGCCGGACGCTCGGTGCGGTGGTACTCGGCGTCGCGAATTTGATCGCCAGTCCCAGACTGCACGATCAGCTGCCAGCCTGTCAGGTAGATGGGGCGCGGATGACCGTTGCGGAACTCAATGAAGATGTCCTCAGGATCGTGTTCACCGCTGTCGGTGACGCTGCCTGACCACAAGATCTCCGTGACCTCGAGGTTTCCGCGCTCACCGTTGCTCAGGTACTCGTCCGGGCCGATCCCTCGACGATAGCCGACGCTTTGCCCGCGCGAGTCGGGGTCCAGCTCCTGGTTGCAGGCCACCTGGCAAAGAACCAGGGACGCCGACACAGTCAGAATCAAGCCGCGCATGACGGTCACCCGGTTCAAAAGTCGACCGTGGCACCACCGGCCACGGCCCAGAAGGTCTCCGTACCACCGAGCGCGGTACCCGCGACCTTGTCGATCTCCACCTCGTAGAAGTCCCCCGGCAGGAAGACGCCGTAGTGGGCAAAGAAGCTGAGGCCGTCACCGGCGGGCACAATCGCCTGCACGTCGATCTCGGTTCCGAGAGTCTTTCCGGAGCGGGCAGACGCCGCGAAGAACTCCTCTCGGCTGTAGCCGAACGGAGGATCGATGCCGTCGATCTGGTTGACTGTCAGGAAGGTCTCGGACGTATCGGTCAGGTGCCAGCCGTCCACGCGGAGTGTGAATTGGTCCAGCTCCAGCGCCAGGGCAGCGTGCAGGGTGGCGGTTCCACCGGCCCGGTTTGTGTCGTGCGGGTTGTGCTCAGCTCCGCCGCGACCCAGGTAGGAGCTCGGCGTGAAACCAGCGTACCGGTTCAGGTTCAGGCCGCCGACGCGCTTGCCCTTGAAGCTGACAAAGCCGCGCTCAAACTCCAGTCCGTCCCCGGCGTAGTTCGCGCCGTCAAAATGGTAGTAGTCCGCGGCGACGTACACCGGGCCAAAATCGGCCTCGAGGCCACCACCAAACGCGAGCCCGACCGTCTCCACATCACGCGCGACAGCCGACTTGCGGTCGATGCCCCAGGAGTAGGCGGACTCACCGTAGAAGTTGATCCAGCTGTCCTCGTCCATGTCGATCTTGTAGGCACCGCGACCGCCGGCCATATGCGTGAAGTCATTGTCCGAGAAGTTACCCAGCGCGCCACCTTCGGAGTAGTCGGCGCCAGCCTCACTGATGGGACCACCACCCACGTCTGCGTAGAACCAATAGGCTTTGATCGTGAGCCCATCGACCGCCGCGCCTTCGTTCTCGTAGATGAGACCGGTTCGCAGGGTGTAGGTGTCGCCGCGCAGCCCGAGCGTGGTCTCGCGACCGCCCACGTACCGTACGAAGCTCGCGTCCGGCAGGTCGTTGGCGGTGTAGTAGTCCACAGCGAGCCAGCGCAAGGCGCCCGCGCTCCCCATGTCCGCGGTGAGAACGACCGCGTCGAGGATGTCGTCGAGCATGTAGTCGGTGGGCACACCGCCGATGCGGAACGGCTGGCGCCCCATGCTGAGGCTCAGTTTGAACCCGTCCTCGTCCACGATACG
>CALBXO010000428.1 GCA_937890335.1 uncultured Pseudomonadota bacterium
CTCGCGATCTCGCCGGGCCCAAACCACGGTTTGTCCGCCCGCACGCCCATGACGCGCAGCTCCTGCAGCTCGTGATAGGGCTGAAACTCGGGCTGGCAGGCTGCGGCCGCCAGACCCACCGCGAGCAGCGCGACCCCTACGCGTGCTCTATTGATCTGAGATCCGGAATCGGTATGTGGGACTCTCACTGGAGACCACCTTCTTGCCGTCCACTTCGGCCGGGATCCACTTCTGCTTCTTGGCCGTCTCGAGCGCGGCCCGATCGAGCTCCGGGTAGCCGGATCCCTTGATCACCTTCGCGCTGACGACCCGCCCGTCGGCGCCGATCGTCACGAAGACCTTCACGTTCCCTTCGATCCCGCGACGTTGCAAGGCCTTTGGATACGCCGGCCGAAGCTTGGCGCCGGAAGTCTTCGCCCGGCTTCGCTTCTTCGCGGTGGGCAGCCGGGTGGCGACCTTGTTTGGCGTACCGCTCTTCGCGCCGGGCGTCCCCTTGGCACCCGGTGAGAGCTTCTCCACCTTCTTGGCGTCCTCGGCCTTCTCGCTGGTTACACCCATTCTGGTGTTCCCGGCCGCGTACGACGGCCCTGCTCCACCCTCTACCGTGGACTGAGCGTCCAGCCCGACGACCCGTCGAACCTCCTTCTTGGGCGGCTCCGGTGGCGTCTCCGGCTCGTTGATCGGGTCCGCGGGCGGCGGGTCCGGCTTCTTCTTCGGCTTTGGCTTTGGCTTTGGCTTCTCGGGCTCCGGCTCCGGCTCCGGCTCCGGTTCAGGCTCAGGCTCCTTGGCTTCCTCTTTCGGCTCGGGGTCCGGCTCTGGTTCTGGCTCGGGCGCGGGGTCAATCTGGGGCTCGGGCTGGCTGAGAATGGTGACCTCGACGCGGTCGTCCTTCTTCTCCGGGACTGCCGCCTCCAGGACCGTGTTGAGGCCCAGCAGGGCGACGATGATCAGCGCGTGCACACCCACCGCGCCGACGCCAAGACCGCCGGCGAGCAAAAGCGCAAAGCCCGCCGAGAGGTCGGACCGGTCGAGGGGATCGTGATCGCGGACGCGTTGGGAGATGGGTCGCACCGGCTTGGCGGCCCTGGATCTCCGCGCGGTTCGCGCCGCCCTCCTTTTGTCGCGCCACGTGCTCATCGGACCGGCTTGGGAGCCCTCTCAAGGTTCAGGGCGAAGCTTTTGATTCCGCCGAGCTTCACGATGTCGATCACCGCCGCCACCTCCCCGTAGACGACCTGTTTGTCGGCGGCGATCACCGCCTGGGTGCCCGGCGCCCTCTTGACCTCACCGCGGACAAAAGCGGCGAGCTTCTCACGATCCGTGGGCTCGCCGTTGAGCAGCAAGGCCCCCTCCTTGGTAATCACGATGTTGAGAGTTGATTCCACCGAGTCGCCGGCGCTCGCCGCCTTCGGGAGATCCACCTGGATGGCGGCCTTCACGATGTAGGCGCTGGTCACCATGAAGATCACGAGGAGCACGAGGACCACGTCGACGAAGGGCGTGACGTTGATCTCCGCGATGATTCCATCGTCATCACCGCCGCCAAGACTTCCCGCCATGACTACTCCTCGGCCTTGAGCTGCGCCAGAAGCGTCCGCGCCAACAACTCCGTGTTGCCGACCCGCTTCTTGAGCAGGCTCCGAAACGCGTTGTGGGCGATGACCGCAGGGATGGCGACCAGCAGACCCACAGCCGTGGCGATGAGCGCCTCCGAGATCCCGGCCATCACGACATTGCTGGCCTCGGCGATGTTGCCCGCCAGGTCGGCGAACGCGCGGATGATTCCGAGCACGGTGCCGAACAATCCAATGAAGGGAGCGTTGGAGCCGATGGTGCCGAGGATGGTCAAGAAGCGCTCGTACCGCTGCTTCTCCTTGCCCATCGCGCCCGCGATGAGGTCTTCGACAGCGTCAGGCCCCTTGTGATGGTCGCGCAAGCCAAACAGCACGACGTTCGTCTCGAGCGCGTCGTGTTTGGCCAACAGCTTGGCCGCCCCGTCGTAGTCGCCCTGGTCCAGCAGCTTCGCGAAGCTGCCTCGGATCGCCGTGGTGTCGACGTTCCTGGTGAAGAAGAAGATGATCCGTTCAATCACAAGTCCGATGGACACCAGCGACATGAGGATCAGCAGCCAAAGCACCCATTCCGCCTCAAACAGAGGCAGGGACATCAAAGTTCCGACGAGTCCGTCATTCATGAAGTGGAACTAGCTCCTGTAAGCCGGGCGGGGTTCGCTCGTTGCTCACACAGATGCGACGAGCGGAGTCAAAGTGCGAAGGCGAGCCCAAGAAAGACCTGGGTCAGGACCGCGAGGCCGATTACCCAGATTGCCGCCGCCACCAGGGACAGAACCAGCGTGTGCAACGGCTCAGTCCCAAACAGCTTGGGCAACCCCGTGAACAGCAGCCAACAGCAGTGGGCCAACGACACGAGGAGGAAGAACGTGCGCACGAGACCCGAGGGGACAACCTGGAAAAATCCCCAAATCCACAACGGCGTCGCGCTGAAGAGCGCCAGTTTCATGGCGTGCCCGTCGTTGACGGGCCGTCTGGCGAACCGGGCGCAAGGAATGAAAAGCAAGCCCAAGGACAGGACCACGCCGATGCAGATCAGAGTGAACAACATCCCTTCCAGGACGAACCAGGGAAAGGAGATGTCCAGCAGCAGTCCGCCGACCGTGCGGGCCATGAACGTGATGGCCGACAGGGCAATTGTGTAGAGCCCGAGCTTGATCGGGGCATAAGGTTGCGCGTCGATGCGCTTCCATGCCCTGCCAGGCATGACGAGAACCTCAAGACCGTGAAGAAAGTGGTTGAGCATCAGCGGCGTGTGGCAGGGAAATTGCTCAGCGTCCTCAGCAGTCGGCGGGAGACCGCTCCGGAACAGGCCCCGGAGCCCCGACGACACGCCCTCGAAGCGCACCTCGGGATTGCCCGAAGCGTGCGGCGAGGGTAACACACTGTGAAGGTCAGGCAACACACACGGCGCAGACCGTGAGGAGCGACCGATGAGAGTTGGACAGATTGTAGTAGCCCTGGCCGTGATCGCGGCCCTCTGGGTGCCGATGACCGCAGGCGCGGCCACGAATCCCGACGCCGACGCCGAAGCACCGGAGACTTCGGCCCTGGGATTGACGCCGCTGACGCTGGACGGGGCCCTGCTGGGCGGCGACTCCGCTGAATCCGGTCAGGGTGTGGCGCATCATACCCGCCAGTACACCTACCGCCGCAGGTACTACCGCACGCGGTACTACCGCCCCCAACACAGACACACCGTCGTCGTCGTGGACGACCCCGGCCCCACCGTTGTCACCGACCCGCCCTTGGTCAAACGGCGGCAGGGCTTTCGCGGCCTGAGCCTGTCGCTGCGCACCGTCGGTGTCACCTATGGCGACACGCAGCTGAGCTCGCGCAACGTCAAGGGCAACGACCTGGCTGGACTGGGACTCGGGCTCCGGGTTCCGCTCGACCGTCACTGGTCCATCGAGTTCGCGGCCGACCTTCTGGGAGGTTCAGTGGAAGAGGATGGCGCTGAGGTCGCCGTGCTGCCCATGACCGCGAGCCTGATGGCGCACCTGTTTCCCGCCTCCAAGCTCGACATCTACGGCCTGGCTGGCCTCGGCATCCACCGCACTGCCATCCAGCGCGACGTGGGGCTGGACGAGAGCTATACGCAGCTGGGCGCGCATCTGGGTGTCGGGGCGGAGCTCAAGCTCGGCCACCTCCTTCTGACCGGTGACGTGCGCTACCTCTTCCTGCAGAACCGCCCCGACCCGGTGCGGATCCAGAGCGAGCAGGGACTGACCGCTGCCGAGAGCGACCCGGCGCCCGTCGTGGTCCGCGAGACGGTCGAGGACGATCTGAACACCGCCGTTCAGGTGATGCTGGCCGTCGGCTATCGCTGGTAGCCGCCGCGGTCCCAGCCCGGGGTCACTCCGGGCGCCCCAGCGCTGACCGCCACGAGGAACGGCACAGTTTCCGCGTGGCGCTACCTGGTCTTCCCGCCCGAGTCTTCGGTCTTCCCGAGCTACCGGCAACAGCGGAAGCCGAGCTCGGGCGAGCGGGTGTCCGGGGTGCGCCATGTGTGGCCGTCGCGGCACTGGATTGTGGCGTCGTTGGCCGAAAAGTACGACCCGCCGCGCACCTCATACTGCAGCTCCTGCCCGAACGGCCGCTCGTCGGCGACCCACTCGCCCACGTTGCCGGACATGTCCAACGCGCCGGCGGCGGAGACGCACCGGTCGTATTGGCCGGTGGCAGCGACACGGCACGCGTTCAGGCATCCATCGGGGGACTCAAGCACGTTGCACGCGTCCGGATCGTAGTCGGCTCCGTAGGGATACCGGCTGCCGCCCTCCCCTTTGCAGGCGGCATCCCACGCCGGGCCGCTGCACAGCGTCGCTCCGAGGGTGGCGCAGGCTGCGCTCGCCTCGGCCCAGGTAACCTCCACCCACGGCAACACGCCGGCCCGGCTGCAGACCGAGGCGCCGTCCAGTCCGTGGGATTCTGCCGTCGCGTCTGGCCTGCTCGCTTCATACTGGAAGACGTTGCCGACCCATTGCGCGCAGCCGTCGTCCGCGTCCGGGGCCACATCCGCTGAATCCGGCCCCGCGTCAATCTCCTCGGCGACGTCGCTGGCGACGACATCCACGGAGGTATCCGGCGACCCATCCGTGCCGCCCACATCGTCGCCGCCGGAGTCTCCGGCGCTTACACCGGCTGGGTCTGAGCAGGCAGCGGCTGTCACCAGGACGAGGATCAGGAGAGGTGCTTTCATACGAGGATTCTAACCCAGGGACGTGCTAACGTCCGCAACATGTCGCCGGAAACCAATTCGCCTGCCCCCGCACGTTTCCTGGGCGTGGGGATTGTCCCGCTGCTGAGCCTGTTCGGCCTGGGGTTCCTCGTCCTGGCGAGCTACGAAATCTCGCGGGCGACCATCGAGTCCCTGTTTGAGACGGCCCACGGCGCCGAATCGGTCCCACTCGCGTGGCTGGTCGTGGCACCCAGCGTGCTGGTCACGGTCCTTATCTACAACCGGATCATCGCGCGGACACAGCTGCTCCCGTTCTTCGTCGGCGCGCTCGTGGCGACGCTGGTCGTGCTGTCCGCGCTGCTGGTGCTGAATCGATTCGAGGTCCCCGGCTCCTACTACGGCCTCTACGTCTGGAAGGACATCTACATCGTCGTTCTGATCGAGATGTTCTGGACCTTCGCCAACTCGCTGTTCAAGGTCCGCGAGGCGCGGTGGTTGTATGGAATGTTCCTTGTCGCCGGCAGCGCCGGCGCAATCGCTGGCGGCCTGAGCGTTGGCTGGTTGGCGGGGGAGTTTGGTTCTGTGGGCGCTCTGGGCGCGGTGTTTCCGGTCCTTGGACTCTGCGTGGTCATCTGCCTCGCGTTGAGCCGGATGATCCCGCCCATCGCACCGCCGGAGAAGAAATCACCCCCGATTGGTGACTCGCTTCGCGTGCTCAAAGGCAGCTCGTACCTGGTGCTGATGCTGCTTGTGGTCGTAGCGGTTCAGATCGCGATCAACCTCGTGGACTACGAGTACAAACTCTACCTGAACCAGGCGTTCGTCGACACCGACGCCCGCACTGCATTCCGCGGTCAGGTGAACTCGGCGATCAACCTGATCGCGCTGTTTCTCCAGCTGGGCAGCGGCCCAATCCTGGCCGCGGTCGGGGTTCCCCGGGTTCTGCTCGGCATCCCGATGTTGTTGATGCTGGCATTGGGCGCATTCGCGGCCGCTCCGCGCCTGGCGACCGCCGCGGTGGCCAAGGTCACCTCCAAGGCGCTGGACTACTCTCTGTTTCGCGCGGCCAAGGAGATCCTCTACATCCCGCTGTCGCCGGCCGAGAAGACGCGCGGCAAGGCGGTCATCGACATCATGGTCTACCGCATGGCCAAAGCCGGAGCGGCGCTGTTGATTCTGGGCCTCGGCGTGGCCGAGCTCGGTTGGGTTGTCACGGCGAGCACGTTTGGGGTCGTGGCCGCGTGGATCGGCCTGACCTGGCTCATCGTTCGCCGCTACAAGGCCGTCAGTAAGGACTCGGACGCAGATACTGCTGCATGAAGGCCTTCCACCTCGCAGGCTCCACTCCAGCGATCATGGCCTTGCGCGTGTCATTCTCGTAGAGATCGGCTTTCCCGAACAGCCATGGCGCCAGCGCCTCCGAGCCCCGAAAGTCCGGCGGCGTCATCTCCGTGGTGCAGCTCACATCCAGCTCCGCGCGAGGGTCGTCCAGGAACGCATGGACCAGGCGCGCGCCGCAGTGCTCGCCGTCCGACATCGGGGATTGGAGCATGACGGTGTGGGCCGCAAATGGCACCTCGACATACTGTTGCTGCGCGCCCTGGAAGACGTCGCCAACCACGCGGGCGCGGGCCGCGGGAGTCTGTGGGTCCAGTGTGCCGTTGAGCATGAGAAGTGGGACTGCGCTCTGCGCCCACTCCATCTGCTGCGGCGCGTCATACACGGGCCATAGCGCCCTGCCTGGCGCCAATGTAGCCACCCGACCGCTCGAGATCGGTGCCGCACGGGAGTCCCGCTCCAACGCCGCCGCGTCGGGAGGTGGACCGCCGGGGTTCCAGAGCTCGGAGAACAGAATGTGGCCTGCCAGCGCGGGACTATCGGCGGGAGGCAGCGCGGTGGCCGAGCCGGCCAACAATTCCACCAAATGCTGAATGGCCAGTACGTCTTCGGCCTCGCAGCGGTCCAGGCGATAGACAATGGCGGGAAGTGCAGCCCGAAACTCCACGAACTTCAGCAAGGTGGCCAGGACCCTGGCCAGGCCCGCACCATCGATGCCCGCGTTGGGGCAGGCGCCCAGTTCAAGAGCACCGCGCACGCCCTCAAGCCCGAGCCAGGGGTCAGCGCCCAGCTTCCCCGAACAGAAGGCATCCGCGCCGCACAGGGACATGAACTGCCGCCCTACCTCATTGAATTGGGCGTCGTACCGGGTGATGTCGCAATGACCGCCGGGCGGGCAGATGGAGTCGAGAATGACGGCGTCGGCAAGCCCCGGATGACGCTGCAGAAACCTGTGGGCCCAGTAGGTGCCGTACGAAAATCCAAGGACGTAGACTTCCTGCCCGAGCTCGCTCGTGGCGCGAATCGCGCCGGCGAGGTCGTCGGCCGCACCCGAGGTGGAAAATCCGGACAGGCGGTGGCCATACCGTTCCGTCAGGAAGCGGCCACAGCGATCCCACTCGCCGCCCTGGATGTCCACGCCACCTTCCGTGTTCCAACGTTCCTCGCCGGGACACCCAAGTCGTTCGGACCGCCCGACACCGCGATGATCAATCAGGTAGACATCCAGCCCGGGACGCCGGTCCGAGAGGCGCGTGGCCAGATCCTGGAGGCCGGCGCTGGCGCCGCCAGGCCCGCCTTGGAGCAGCCATAGCTGGTTGGTCTTCGCATCCGCCCCGCGCACCCTGCTCACAAACACGGGGATCTCGCCCAGGTCCGGTTGATTGGGGACCAGCGGCATCCGCAGCAGCGCGCATTCGGCGGCGCGCCCATTGTCAAAGATGCAGCGGTTCCAGCCGCCTTGGTCGGACGCGCCGTCGGGAAGATCCGGGTCGCCGCGGCCACCGTCTGGGCCTGCGGGAGAAGGGTCCAGCTCGACATCGGCAGGCGCACCGTCCACGCCCAGGTCCGCGTCTGTGAACAACGCCGGTTGCGAGCCATCCGAGCATCCAGCCGTCAGAAGGAATGCGACGGCCATCGGGACCACGTTCAGGACGCTGCGCAACGGTGACTCCACTCAGATGACGTCGGGCGCCCAACCCGACGACACCCACAATACATCCGCGTAGTGCCCTGCGCCAACAGCGATTCCTTGGCCTCCACGGCGGTGCTACGATGCGGACCATGCGCAATGTCACCCCCTGGCCACTGGCTCTGCTGACGCTTGTCGCTCTGGCCTGCACTACTGAGACGGCGCCCGCACCGTTATCGACCGTGGCGCGCGCGCCATCGCGCGCCCCCACTCATGCAATTTCCACTGGCTGGATGTCCAACACGCGCCAGGCCATCGCCCAGGGCGAGCACCGTTTCCGGCCGACCCAGGACGGATTCAGCGGGTTCAACCGCCGCACGACGCTTCGCGGCACGTGGGAGGCAGGGGCGGTCCACCTGCGGCGGTCCGAGGGCGACTGGGAAATCCAGGTCCGGAGCCCGAGCGCAGCACCCTGGCGACTGGGCCGGTGTCCGCTCCCCAACCGGCTCGATGAGTCTGGCAGGTGCCTGCAAAGGATCGAGCGACCCACAGACTTTGGCGTTGAGTGGTTCAGCAACGACGAGGCGGGGCTCGAACACGGTTTCACCGTCAACCGTCCGTCCCCCCAGATCAGTATCCCGGTGCAGTTTCCTGGGGCCGTCCTCGCGGAAAGGACGGATGGCGTCGAGATCCTGCACACGGGTGTCAGCATCACCTACGAGAAACTCCGGGCCTGGGACGCGGACGGCGCAGTGCTCGCGTCCCGCTTCCAAATCGAGGGTGATTCGGTTCGCCTGGTCGTGGACACAGCCGGGGCCCGATTCCCCGTCGAGGTCGACCCAGTGTTTGGCCTGCCGCAGTGGAGCCGCGTCGGTACACAGACCTCTGAGTCGTACGGGTTCGCCTGCAGCTCCGCAGGCGACGTCAACGGCGATGGTTTCGCCGATGTGCTCGTCGGCGCCTACCTCTACGATGGGCAGTTTGGAAACGAGGGGGCCGCGTTTCTGTACCTCGGTGGGCCATTGGGGCCGGGAAACCGGGCGCATTGGACGGCGACCGGTGGCCAGAGTGGCGCCGGGTTTGGCGTGGCCCTGGACGCGGCGGGCGACGTAAACAACGACGGATACGACGACGTGATTGTTGGCGCCTACCTCTACGACGGTGGCCACCGGGACGAGGGGGCGGCCTACGTCTTCCTCGGCGGGCCGTCGGGACTCGCCGACGACCCCGTCTGGCGCGGAGAGGCCAACCAGACAACTGCGACCTACGGGCGTGCGGTCGCCGGCGTCGGTGACGTCAACGGAGACGGCTTTGACGACGTCGCCGTCGGCGCCTACCAATACGATGGCGGACACACGAATGAGGGCCGGCTCTACGTCTATCCGGGCTCTGCGGAAGGCATCGGCGACAGCGCCCTCATGACCTTCGAACCCAACCAGACCAGCGCAAACCTCGGCCTGAGCATCGGTGCGGGCGACGTGAACGGCGACGGGTTCTCGGACGTCATCACTGGCGCGCATCTCTGGGATGGCGGCCAGCGCGACGAAGGCCGGCTGTACGTCTTTCACGGCTCCGCGGACGGCATTGACGCCACCCCGGACTGGGTACGCGAGATCAACCAGGCCAGCGCCTACCTGGGCCGGTACGTCGCCGGCGCCGGCGACGTCGACGGCGACGGGTACGACGATGTATTGGCCGG
>CALBXO010000429.1 GCA_937890335.1 uncultured Pseudomonadota bacterium
TGGTCGTGGCTGTGACCGTGGTCATGGTCGTGGCTGTGACCGTGGTCGTGGCTGTGGCTGTGGCCGTCCTGGTGGTCGTCCGCCAGATGCACATGGAACGCGCAGCCCGTGATGGCTTGCCCAGCGTCGCGGCGCGTCACTTCGATGCGGTAGCCGTCCACCGGGAGGGCCGCCAGGGCTCGCTCCACCACGGACAGCGGGACACCCGCGTCCAACATCGCCGCCACGGCCATGTCGCCGGCGATGCCACCGACGAGGTCCAGGTGCAGGATCACTCGCGCCTCCGGTTCATGGCGGAGGCCGCCATGGCCGCGCCAAACCCATTGTCGATGTTCACGACCGTCAGGCCGGGGGCGCAGCTGTTGAGCATGGTGAGCAAGGCGGCAAACCCGCCGGCTCCCGTCCCATAACCAACGCTGGTCGGCACCGCGATGACCGGTCGGTCCACCAGGCCCGCCACCACGCCGGGCAGCGCCCCCTCCATGCCAGCCACCGTGATGATTGCCTCGGCCTCGGCCAGCTCATCGCGTACGGCCAGGATACGGTGAAGGCCCGCCACACCGACGTCCGTGGTCAATGTGGCCCGGTTCCCCATCATCTCCAACGTGACGAGCGCCTCCTGCGCCACGGGCAGATCACTGGTTCCAGCGCAGACGACCTGAACCCGCCCGCGTCCCCTGTCTACGAACGCGCCGACGCGCCGCGACCAGGTCCGGGCGACGGCGTCGTAGCCATCGGCGGGCAGCGCCTTGGCCTTCTCCGAAGACAGACGGGTGACGAGCACGTCGCTGTTGGCCGCGAGCATATGCTCCACGATCCCGGCGACCTGCTCCGCAGTCTTGCCCTCGGCAAACACCACCTCGGGCGCGCCGGTGCGCAACGGCCGATGGTGGTCGATGCGGGCGTACCCGACGTCCTCGAAGGGCAGCTTCCGCAACCGTGTCAGCGCATCGTCGAGCGAGGTGTCGCCGGACTGGACGGCGACCAGGAGAGCGCGCAGGGAGTCTAGATTCATAGGGTCACAACGCGGCGGGCAAGGTCACTCGGGCACGCAGACCAACGCGACGCGCTCCGCGGCGCTCGAGGATCCGATGAAGCGGTCGCTGTCGGTGGCGGCGGTGCCGGGGATGCCGCGGCACTGTTGGTTGAGCTCGTCTGCGAAAGACACGCACGCGCCCGTCTGCCCGCCATCCAGACTCGTGCAGAACGTGCTCGCCTTGCCGCTCTGGTCGGGGCAGGTGCCCTCGCATTTCAGGGTGCAGAATCCAAACGCGCCGGCGCCATCGTTGCCCGTCCAATTGTGGCAAAAACCAGGCTCTCCGCCGCTCTCGAACGTGCAGTCCTCGTCGGTGGCGCACACATCGCCCACAAACGGACGCGCCGGCGGCTCCACGCCATTGAGCAGCGGGAAGGTCTCCAGGCTGTCCAGGTTCACAAAGGTAAAGCCTCCCTCCTCGAGTTGGTCGAGGATGGCCGGGAGAGCGTTGGCGGTGTTCATGTGGATGTCGTGGAACAGCAGCACGCCGCCGTTCTGGCTCTTGGTCTGCGATACGGTGTACGCGACCATGTCGTCCCGAAAACCGTCCGGAACCCACTTGAACGTACTCGACGCGCAGTGACCCACGCCCCCGGTGGAGCTGGCGAAGCACCAGTCCGCCGAGTCCACGTGCCAGCCGGCGACGGTGTAGTCGAACTCGCTGCGGACAAACTCCGCGGTGCTGCAGGACGACGACCCGTAGGGGAACCGGAACCAACGGCGCGCCTCGCCCGCCTCAACGATGATCTCGTGGGTCTTGCGCACCTCGGAGTCCAGCTTGCTGGCGCTGGCCTTCTTGAGGTCCGTGTGGCTCTGCGAGTGGTTGGCCAGGATGTGTCCCTCGTCGAGCATCCGCTTGAGGATGGCGCGCTGGGTGTCGCCGGTGACTCGCTTGCCGTTGAGGAAGAACGTGGCCTGGATGCCGCGGGCGGCGAGCTCGTCGAGGATGATCGGGGTCGTCTCCGCGTTGGGCCCGTCGTCGAAAGTGAGGGCCACGCGCTTCTCGAAGCCGTCCCGGTCGGGAACGATTACGCCAGAGCAGCGTGCGGAGTCCGCCTTGCCGTTGCGGCCTTGCTCGGCCTCGTCAAAAGCATTGCTCCACAGGTCCGACACTTCGGCAGTGTCGTCGGTGTGGTCGTCGTCGGGGGTGGCCTCGTCGCCGCAGGCGGTGAGAAGAGCGAGACAGCAAATCAACATCCAGCGCATTGTCCATACCTCGTTGCCCACACCGATAGCGGCGCGACACCAATCTGGCAAGTCTGCGCCGCTGGCAGCGGCGAGTGCAACGGCCGGCGCGCCACCCCAGCGCGGCGAACCTACGTGTCAGCGGCGGGGTCCGCGGGCGGCTCCGCAGGCGGTTCCACCGCAGCGAGCGCCAACACATCGGCTGGCGTGTCGATGTCCAGGCCGAGGGTCTCGCTGCGCAACACCACCGCAGGAACGTCGTGGCGTGTGGCGGCGGAAAGGTGGCGCTTCTTGCTGTCCGCGTGGCCAAAGCAGGTACCAAACAGATCCGGCGGAACGAGCCCGAGCAGGTTCGTGCCCTGGTCGTGCCGGTCTGGGACGATCACACACGGGTGCCCACCCATGATGTCCAGCACCTCGCGCACGTCGTCAGCGTCGAGGCGCGGAAGATCGGCCATAACCACGAGCGCGCCGCGCGCCTTGTGCCGCACCAGCGTGTCGAGGCTCGCGTCGATGATGTGCGCAAACTCCGAGTCGGGCGGATCCAGGAGCACCTTGGCGCCGCGACTGCGGGCAAACTGCGCCACCTCCATATGATCGGTCACGACCGCCACGCCGCCCAGTCCGACCTTGAACAGCTCGTCCAGTACGTGGCCGGCCAGCTTCTTGGCGAGCGCAACCCGCCGCGCGTCATCGTCAAAGAGTGGACCCAGCCTTGTCTTGGCGTCGGACCAGCCCTTGATGGGGACCAGGGCCCAGATCTCATGCGGGCGCACGCGCGTGATTGCGTCCGCAAAGTCCAGCGCCTCCCGCGCCAGCCGCGCCCGGTCGTCGCGGTCCCCCATCACGGTGGCCGTCGCCACATGGGCCAGACCCTCCGGCAAGGTGTCCTCGTCCCCGGTCTCCACGACCATCCCAGCCAGTAGGTCTTCGTAGTGCTCGGCCACGGCTCCCGCCGTCGGCTCTCGGTGGGCCAGCTGCCAGATCATCCCAGCCAGGGGCCCCTTGACGGCTCGCCCGGCGACGATCGGGCTGATCGCCACCACGGTCTTGCTCTCCAACGCCTTCCTGACGCCCTCGAGAGCAAGAATGGGGTCGATGCTGACATAGGGGTTGCTCGGCGCAATGAAGACGACCTCCGCGTCTTCGATCGCCTCCAGAACCGCGTCGGTGGTCTTGGCTGGCCCGACAAAGCGAACCCGCTCTACGGGCGGCTCCGCCCGCTCTTTGACCAGCCAGTCCTGGAACGCCAGCGAGTGGCCATCGGCGGTGTCGATCCAGGTCGCGCGGGGCAAGTCCGCCATGGGCAGCAGGGTCGGTTCGACGCCGAGCCCTTTGCACAGCGCCGCTGTCACGTCCGTCAGTGAGTCGGTCTGCCGCAACGCCTCCGTGCGCATCAGGTGCGTGGCCAGATCGCGGTCCCCGAGTTGGAACCAGTCCTCGCCGCCGTACTCGCGCACCATCTCCAGAGTGTGAAACGTCTCGTCGTACAGCCCCCAGCCTCGCTCGCGGTGCGCGTGGCCACTGAGCGTGTACATGCATGTGTCCAGATCGGGGCTGATGTGCAGCCCCCAATGGGTGAAGTCGTCGCCGGTGTTGACCACCGCGGTCAGGGAGGCCGCCGGCAGCACCGCGGCGAGCCCATCCAGGAATCGCGCGCCGCCGACGCCGCCGCATAGAACCACCACCGACCGCCACTGTCGCTCAGCCATGCGTCCTCACGCGTAGAGATCCATTTCTGCGGGCCGCAGCAGGTCGCCCGCGCAACCTGGCGCCGCCTCCCATTGCACGCCGCGAACCACGATGGCCCCGCGCCCCTCACCGGCCTGCCCCGCGACCAGGTCCGCCGCAGCGGCGATCTGGTCCGCCACCGCGGTGACGGTGTGCTCCAGGGTCCGACCATGGAGATCGGCCCCGCCGCGCTGGTCCCACACCGCTGGCAGCCCGGCGACCCCAATCGCGACGCCCACGGTGCCCACGCGAAAGGGGCGCCCGAAGGAGTCGCTGATGATCAGACCCACGCGGACTCCGGTCAACTCCGCGAGTCGCGCGCACAGCGCCGCCGCGGAGGCGTCCGGGTTTTCGGGCAGCAAGAGCACGCGGTCCTCGCCGCCCACATTGCTCCGGTCGATCGCCGCGTTGGCGGACACGAACCCGAGCCTGTGGCGAACAATGAGCACACCTGGCGCCTTGCGGGACACGGCCACGCTCTCCCGGAGGATGAGCTCTACGATCCACGGTTCCTTGTCGACCTCGTCGGCAAGGGCACGCGCCGCCTCAGAGACCACAACGTCGGCCGCCTCTACAAAACGGTCCTCCGCGCGTGAGACGAGCTTGGACGCCAGGACGACGATGTCGCCGTCGCACAGCGCGGCACGATCCGCCACGAGCTGCGCGAGGTCGTCGCCGGGCGCGATGAGAGGCAGGCCTGGGACTGCGCGCAGGGAGACCTGGCTACCCACGTGGATGGCGTTCAATCGATGCCGGTGATGCGCAGTCCGGTGCCACCAGCGCTCTCATAGCGCTTGTTGAGCTGGATCAGCACGGGCGTAAGCGACTCCAGCGCCACCGCGTTCTCCAGCACGCCCGCGTCGAGCCCGCGGGCCCCAAGGTCCGCCACGAGCCCGATGACCACGTCTCTGGCGGCCCGGTGGGTTCCGCACACCAGAACGTCCGTCGGCAAATCGTGGTCCAGGTCCGCCAGGTGCGTACTCGAGACATGGTGCAACGCCGCGACGATCTTCGTGCCCTCGGGAAGAATGGCCTGGGCTTCGAGCGCCGCAGCCTGACCGGCCGGCAGGTGAACCCGCCGGACTTTGGGTGGCGCGAGCGGCACGGTGATGTCCACGACAATGGCGTCGCCAACGTGCTCGGCGATGGACTCGAGCGTCGATGTGTGCGCGCCGTACGGGACGCTGACCACGATGACCTCGGCCCCTTCGACCGCCCACGGGTTGCTCCCGCCACCGATGGTCTTGCCACAGACCTCGCTCAGCTCGGTGGCCCGCGCTTCTCCACGCTCCGCCCCGCGCGACCCAATGCGCACATCGTGCCCCGCGCGCGCCCAGCGCATGGCCAGCCCGCTGCCCTCTTTGCCGGTCCCGCCGACGATTCCAATCCGCATTTCTACACCCTTTGGTTCAGCTGTTGAGCTCGGCGAGCAGGCGCAGCGCCTCGGGCTGGGCGGTGCCGACGATCAGCGTGCCAACCCCGGACTCCTTCCAAACCTGGAAGCGGTCCCGGATGCGCTCCTTGGACCCCACCAGGTACAGGGTGTCGACCATCTCGTCGGTGACGGCGGCCATGGCACCCTGCTTGTCGCCTGCCAGGTAGAGGTCCTGGATCTTGACCGCCTCCTCTTCGAAGCCGGCGCGGCGGAGGTACGCGTTGTAGAAATTCGTTTTGCGCGAGCCCATGCCGCCGGCGTAGAGCGCCAGCGAGAACTTCAGCGGCATGCGCAGCGAGTCCAGGTCATCGCCAAGAATGCACGCCACCGACGGCGCAAGATCGAAGCCGTTGTTGAGCCCCTTGCCACCGCCGGCCTTGGCAAACCCGCGGTCGAGGTTCTCGTAGATGGCCTCGGGGCGCTCCGGATTCATGCAAGTCAGCAGACAGCCGTCGGCCACCTCAGCGCACCACGCCTGCGATTTGGGGGCCATGGAGCCGGTGTAGATGGGGATGTTCGGGCGCCCGTGGAGGATGCTCTTGAGCGGCTTGCCCTGCCCGGTACTGCCGGGGCCGGTGTAGGGAATCTGGTAGTGCTCGCCGTCAAACTCGAGCTTCTGCTCCCGCGCGAGGATCGTCTTCACGATGGAGACGTACTCCTGGAGCCAGGTCAGCGGTTTGCGGAACGGCTTGCCGTGCCAGCCCTCGACGACCTGGGGTCCAGAGGTGCCCAGGCCCATCATGAACCTGCCACCGCTGAGCGCATCCAGCGTCATGGCGGTCATGGCGGCGTTCGCCGGAGACCGCCCGGGCACCTGCATGATGGCCGTGCCAAGCTTGATCGTGGTCGTCTGGGCGGCGATCCACGCCAGCGGTGTGACGGCGTCGGACCCCCACGCCTCCGCGGTCCAGACAGAGTCGAAACCGAGCTTCTCGGCCTCTTTGATGAGGTCGATGTCGATGTGGAGGTTTGCCCCCGAGTACCCCAGAATCAGGCCAAGCTTCATGTCGTTCCTTGTGGTGTACCAAGGAGCGTGCGCTGCTCCTCGGCGAGTCGTCGCGCCGCGTCTGCGCGCGCAGTCTGCCCTGCCAGGCTCGCGTGCTCAACTGCCAGGGCGAAGCAGTGCGCAAGATCCCGGTCCGCTCGCGTGGTCTCGTGCAGGCACGTTCGGGCCTGCACTGCGTGCGCGTCAAACCCCTCCCAATCGCCGCGACCGGCGGCGCAAACCAACAGGACCGCGTGGGCTCTGCCAAGGTCGTCGCGCTCACCCGTCTGTTCAAAGGCGGCCATGCACTCCGAGAGTCGATCGAGCGCCAGGTTCCACGCACCACGCTCGGCATGGAGCATGGACAGGCTCAGGTGCACATGGGCGGTCTGGCCGCTTCCCACTGCGTCAAAGAAGGAGAGCGCAGTGTCATACTCCCGCTCCGCGACTGCATGTGCTCCCGACGCACGGTGCGCGTCGCCGAGCGCATGCAGACTCTCCATACTCCCCGAGCGGGAGCCGTGCCGCTCAAAAGTCTCGCGCGCGCGGCTGAAGAAATCTGCCGCCGAGGCGGCCTGGTTCGTCTGGTAGGCGGCCCGACCAAGCCCCAATAAGGCGACGGCCAGGCATTGGTTGTCCCCCTCGCGGTCCCCGATTTCCCTGACCCGATCGTAGAACGCCTCCGCGGTGCGCAGGGCACCCGTCTGGAGGGCAACCTCGGCCATCCCTGCCAGCGTCTCCCATTGGCCGCCCAGGTGCCCGCGCGCTTCAAAGTGCCTCATCGCGGCGTCGTAGTAGGCGCGCGCCCGCGCCATCTGGCCGCGGATTCGCGCCACGTCGCCCAGACATTGCAGGGCGCGCGCGTGGACCTGAAGATGCTCGCCGCCGGGCTCCTGCGCCTCGGCCAACACCACGCAGACGTCCTTGGCCTCTTCCAGCTCACCCCGCAGGATCAGCAAGCGCGCCCGCAGCACCTGCGATTGGGCACGCGCCACGTCGTCGGGAGCCAGACGAAGGCCTTCCACGGCCACATCACGGGTCAAAAGAGTGTCCAGGGCGCGGTCGTAGCTTCCCGCGCGCATCTGATCTTCGGCCGCCTCCAGAAGCGGAGCCAGAGCGGCGGCGTGGTCGCCGGCGGCCAGGAGATGGCGCGCCAGCCGGGCGCAAGAACCGGGTGCTCCGCCGCCTCGCTCGGAGAGCATCCTGGCGCAGGCCCGGTGATGCCCGGCCCATCTGCCGGTCTCACGGGAGGTCCGCTCCAGGCTCTCCGCGATGATACCGTGGGCAAACGCGTACCCACGCTCCTCAGGATCGAGCAGGCGATGATCCAGCAACCCGCGCCCGAGCGCGCCGGGGTGCGCCACGCCATGGGCCTCACACGCGGCGGTCCACTCCTGCGCGTCAAAGCTGCGGCCGAGCGCGGCGGCGATCTCCAGAGCCGCGCGCGCATCGTCGTCGCGACCGTCCAGGGCCAGCTCGAGCCGGCGCGCGGCGATGTCGTGCAGGTCGTCCGGGAGCGGGGCGTCCTCCCCGTCGCGGAGCAGGAATCCGTGCTCACCCGGGGTCAGCACGCCGCGCTGGACCCAGTCCCCGACGAGCTGGATGGCAAACAGGGGGTTGCCGCCGGCGCGGGACTCCACGGTGCGCGCCAGCGTGCCGTCCATGCCGAGCAGGTCTTCCACGAGGGCGGCCGCCGCATCCTCCGGAAGTGGGCCTACGGACAAAGACCCCGACGACGGGCCGCGCGACAGCTCCTGAAGACGCGAACGCTCCGCGTCGCGCTCGGCCAGTGCTTCTTCGCGCGCGGTGAGAAGAAAGAGAACGGGAGCCGGCTCCTGACTCGACAGCGCGTGTTCCACAAAATCCAGCGCGTCTCTGCCCCATTGCACGTCGTCCAGCCAGACGATCAAGGGTCTCGTGCTGCCGATGTGACGCATCCAATCGACCAACGCGGCGTAGCGCTCGGCGGGCCGGTTGAACCGCAGATGGGCCCCGGACGAGCGCAGCTCCTCGTCGGTCACCGGCGCCATCCACTCGATCATGGCCCGCACAAGGTAGCCGTCGGTGGCGGGGCCGTACCGTTTGAAGAGGCGCTGCATGCGCGTCGAGATCTCCGCGCGGGTCAAACCGACGCAGCGCAGATGGCGAGCCAGCATGCGCGACAGCCCCACCGCCGGGCCCGGCGTTGGGTCGTGCACCGCGACCATGGGCGTCGCGGCGCCAACCTCGTGCGCGCGCGCGCACATCCAGCCGGCGAGCCGGCTCTTGCCGACGCCGGCGGCGCCGACCAGGGACAGGGCGCGGGGACGCCCGGAGCGCCGGACATCGCGCAGCGCTCGCCAGATCAGATCACGTTCCACTTCGCGGCCGACGAATGGCACCGAGCGCACGTCGTAGAGACCCAGGCCCGCCCCAACCAGCTGCATGGAGCGGCGCGGCGGCGTGTCCGTGCGCCATGTGTCCTGCATGGGAGGCGCGTCTTCCACCCGCGCACCACCCACCCCAAAGTTCTTCGGCAGGGCATCGGTCTCCCCCAATCTTCGGGCGACAAACGCAGGATGCGACTCCGCCAACTCCACCGCCGCGGCGTCGCCGAGCCCGCTCGTCGGCGGTAGGCTCGCCGCGAGACGCTCGCCGCTGTCCAGCGTGACGATCGACCACGGAAGCTCAGGGTCCGAACCCAGGTCCGTCGCGTCGGCCTCGGAGAGCGCGAGGTAGCGGCGCGCGTAAAGCGGCAGGTGCGGAAGCACCGGCTCCGAGGGGTCCTCTTCCGCATCCTCGATGGCCCGCAATGCCCACGCGGCATCGGCCGCCCACTGAAACCTGTGCTGGGCCTGGACCTCCATCATGCGGCGGATCCACGGCTCGAACGCGGCGGGGAACTGGGCCGCGTTTGGAAGTGGCGGGCGCTCGCTGCGGGTGTGTTTGTACGCGTGTTCAAGAAAGGTGTCGGCCTCAAACGGCACCTCACCCGCCGCGAGCTCGTACGCCATGCAGCCCACGGCGTAGAGATCGGTCCACGGACCGTAATCCCTCCATAGACC
>CALBXO010000430.1 GCA_937890335.1 uncultured Pseudomonadota bacterium
CCTGAGCAGGCGCGGGACGCCCTGGAAGTCGAGATTGCCCTTGTCGGAGACTCACCGGAGTCGTTTGCGGTCTGGCTCGATCTGGCCCGCGCGAGGTATCGTATGCGGGACAAGGCGGGCGCATCCAAAGCCTTGGAACAGGCAGCCCGGCTAGGGCCCGGTCGACCCGAGGTCGACGCGGCACGACGGGAACTCGGACTACGATGACCCCAGACCCAGTCACCACGACCGACCGCTGGCCGGTGGTGTTTCTGATCGACGAACTCCTCGCCTCCGGCGGTACCGAGGTTCATTTGGTGTTTCTCGCGCGGCGCTTCCGCGAGCTGGGGCACCCAGTGGAGGTGTGGACGCTCAAGGCCTCCGGCTGGATCTCGTGCTTTTACGAAATCGATGTGCGCGTACGTGTCTTTGACGATCTACCTGGTGTGTTTCGGCCCTGGGTGGCGTTGTCCGTTCGTCGGCTGACCCGCGCGCTCGACGAGTTTGCGCCCACAGGCCCCGTCATCGTGCAGGCCTACCACACGGCCTCCGACTTCCTGGCGGCGCTCCTGCGCAAAGCCAACCCGCGCGTGCGCAGCATTTCGTCCTGGCGAGACATGGGCATCTTCCGTAGCCCCGCGCACATCCTCATGCAGCGCACGGTCGCCAAGCACGTGGACCGACTACTCGTTGTATCAGAGGCCGTCCGGGTGGCGGCCGCCGCGCGGACAGGGGTCCCCGCCGCGTACATTGGCGTGGTCCACAACGGCGTCGACTGCGTCAAGTTTCGCCCGCCCACGCCCGAGGAGAAGCTTGAGGCCAGGCAGCGACTGGGTTTGCAGCCGGACGAGGTTGTCGGCTTCACGGTCGGCAGCTTCCACAGTTTCAAAGGGCAGGACCTGGTGCTTGAGGCCTGTGCCACGCTCGCCCAGGAGGGCCTCCGGCTGCGCCCGGTGTTCGCCGGTGATGGGGCTCTCCTTGCTGATCACAAGGCGCTAGCCGCCCGTCTGGGGCTGGACTCAGCCCTGTTTCTCGGATCGCGCAAGGACATCGCCGAGCTGCTCTGGGCCGCCGATGTCTTCGTGCTCGCGTCCTGGTCGGAGGGGTTCAGCAACGCGATCATCGAGGCCATGGCCAGCGGACTGCCTATTGTGTCGACAACGGTCGGCGGCAACCCGCAAGCGGTGACGCGCGACTGCGGCACACTGATCCCGCCCGGCGACCTGGAGCGGCTGGTGACAGCGCTGCGCCCGCTCATCGAATCGGAGAGGCTCCGGCGCTCCATGGGTGCCAACGGCAGGAAGCGTGTTTCCGAAGTGTTCCACCTTGACGCGATGGTGGAAGACTACCGGGATGTCCACCGGGAGCTGCTGCGTGGCTGAACGGCCCGCGCGCGTCCTGCACCTCCGGAGCAGCGGCGGCTATTACGGCGCTGAGGCTGTGATCGAGACACTGGCCCGGGCGCAGGCCCTCGATGGCATCGAGGTGACGGTGGCCTGTCTGCGCGACCGTCGTAGCCCGCACACCGAGCTGCTCGATCGGCTCCTGGGTACGCGCGTCGCCACCCGGCGCATCGAGTCCCGTGGCCGGGTAGACCCGTGGGTGCCGTTCCGCATCGCCGGGGTCGCGCGGAGACAGTCCGTGGACCTGCTCCACGTGCACGACTACAAGACGATTCTGCTCGGTCTACCCGCTGCCAAGGCACTCGGAATCCCGTGGGTGACGACGTTCCACGGTGAGGTGGCAGACGATCGGGCCGTGTCCGCCTACGAGCGGGCAGCCCGGCAGGCGCTTCGATTCTGCGACGGAATCGCGGTAGTCAGCCGCCCGCAACAAGATCAGTTACGCGCGGACGGCCTCGCGTCGCAGTTCCTGCCCAACGCCGTCGACATCAGTGGGGTTCAGCGCGAGGTGCAGGCGTGCCGGTCTGGGAACGCGACCCTGCGTCGGTCCCTGGGGATTCCCAAAAGCGCGCTGGTCATCGGCACCGTGGGCCGTTTGTGCCCGGACAAAGGCCAGATGGACGCGTTCGCGGCCACGGAGGCGGCGATGGGCGCGCGCACCGATGTCCATTGGATCCTGGCCGGTGAGGGCGAGGATCGAGATCGCCTCCGGGGCCGTGTTGCGGCCTCCGGCGTACGAGATCGGATTCACCTGGCCGGGTACGTCGAGTCCCGAGGGGCGTTGTATGGCGCACTCGACGTCTTGTTGCATCCGAGCCACCGAGAGGGACTCTCCATGGTCGTCCTGGAGGCGATGGCCGCGGGCCTGGCCGTCGTGGCCACGCCGGTGGGAGAGGTGGGGGCGCTGATCGAACAGGGCAGAGGCCTGGCGCTGGCGGACCGAGGCCCAGCCATCGCGAGCGCACTGGACTCCGTCCTCGACGACGCGCAGGTCCGACAAGACCTGGGACAACGAGCGCTCTCCCACGTGCAGCAGCAGCACTCTGCTCCGGCGATGTCACAGAAATACCTACATGAACTCTATCTTCCCGCCTTGGCCGGATTGTCGCCGTAATGCGATGACGGGATACACTGACTGCTCATGAGCGCCCGAGACCGATTCCGCCAACTTCGAGCCGACGTGCGCAGGCACATCCCGAAGGACGAAGAGACCACCACCCTCCGGAAGGTGGCGCTGTGCCTTGAGACCCAGGGAATCTGGGCTTCCACGGTGCTGCGCTACGGCCAGTGGGTGTACGAGGACCAACATGGCCTCGCGGGCGTCCCGCTCAAAGTCGGCTACCGCGTCCTGCAGAAGACGGTCGAGGTCGCCGCGGGCATCAGCGTACCGGCGTCGGCGGACATCGGCCCGGGACTCTACATCGGACATTTTGGGGAGGTGATCGTGCACCCCAACACGCGCGCCGGGCGCAACCTGTCCCTGGGGCAGGGCGTCACCCTGGGCACGCGTGGCGCGGGAACCAGTGGCGCCCCCACCATCGGCAACGACGTCTACATCGGGGTGGGCGCCAAGGTCCTTGGACCCGTTCACATTGGCGACGGCGCGCGCATTGGCGCCAACGCCGTCGTGCTCGACGACGTGCCCGCTGGCGCCACCGCGGTGGGAATCCCCGCTCGGGTCGTGAAGGTCAGAGGGACCAAAGATGGCTGAGAGCGTTGTCTTTGTTGCGCCGCAGATTCCCTTCCCGTTGGACACCGGCGGAAAGATTCGGGCGTTCTACCAGCTGCGCGCGCTCTCGCGCCGCTACCGTGTCCACCTTGTGGCGCTGGGACCGCGCCTCGGGAGGGAGGCCGCGTCCGACCCCCTCTGGGCCCGTGTGCACGCACGCCTCGCCTCGGTCCGCTGCATCCGCCGCGACGGCGCCACGGCGGTGGGCAATTTTCGCGCGGGGGTTCGCAGCTTCCTGGGCCCGCGCCCCTGGCCGGTCGAGAAGTACCGCTCGCCGGCCGCGGCGCGCGCAATCTCCGAGATCTGTGCCTCCGTGCGCCCCGTCGCCGTCCACTTTGACTCCCTGCACACGTTCCGGTTCGTGGACAGCGTCCCCGGCGGGATTCCCGTGGTTCTCGACCAACACAACGTGGAGGCGCTCATACTCGAGCGCATGGCCGCAGTAAGCGGAACCGGCGTGCGACGTTGGCTGATCGAGGGGCAGGCGCGACAGACCGACCGGTTCGAGCGGCAGGCGTCGCGACGGGCGGACCGGGTGCTGCTGTGCAGCGAGGAAGATCGGGCGCTGCTCGCCGAGCGCACAGGACGCTCCAAGGGCTATGTCATCATTCCAAACGGAGTTGACCTCGCGCGTTTTGACGCCAGCAAGCTCGACCCTGACGAGCTGGCACGAATGCGTGCGCAGCCCAACGCGGTCTTCCTGGGCAGCATGGACTGGTGGCCCAACGACGACGGGATTCGTTGGTTCATCGACGAGATCTGGCCTCAGGCTCGGGAGCTCTCGCCAAGCCTGACTCTGCGCATTGTCGGGCGCAATCCAGCCGAGGATCTCGTGGCCATGGGAGGTCAACGTGGCATCGAGGTGCTCGGCGGCGTCCCGGATGTTCGCCCGTACATGGCCGCAGCCTCCGTGTTCGTGGTCCCGTTGCGCGTGGGCGGTGGGACTCGCCTCAAGATACTCGAGGCTCTGGGCATTCGAGCCCCGATCGTCTCTACCAGCATTGGCTGCGAGGGCATCGACCTGACACCGGGCGAAGATCTGTTGGTCGCGGACACGCCCCGGGACTTCGCCCAGGCCATGCAGGCAGTCGTACAGGACAGCGCGCTCGCGGACGGGCTTCGCCGCTCGGGCTTCGATCGCGTAGCGCAGGGTTACTCCTGGGACGCAATCGGACGGCGTGTCCTGCAGGTCTACGAGGAGGTGACCTCGTGAAGGCGTTTTGGACCGTCGATGGACCACGCACGGCGTCGTGCGTCCACCGCTCCCAGCCTGTCGGCCCGCGGGCCCGCGTGCGCCGTAGACTCAAACGGATGGCCGCGGAGGCGATGCTTCGCCTTCAGGGTCCGCCTCTCAGCTGGGCCCGCCCGCCTGCCGTGGTCGGACTCGCCTACCATGGTGTGGTGCAGGACCGCGCCGAGGCCTTGTCCTACTACGATCCCCATCTGCTGACCTCAACGGCATTTTTCGACCTCCAGATGGAGCTCGTCAGCCGATGGCTTCGGCCCACCGCAGCCGGCGATGTGCGCTTGTCGGATGCTTGTCAGGCCGTCGTCGGCTTTGACGACGCCTTTACCATCATTCTGCGGAACGCCATTCCCACCCTCCATCGCTGGCGCATACCCGCCACGACGTACGTCAACGACGCCACCACCGATGGCGCCTGCCTTTGGCATGACGTCATCGGGAGCGCGTGCCCGTCACCCACAGCGGCGTACCACCGCGTTCGCGAGTTGAAGGGTGCGTCGGTTCGGCAGGTCGAGGAGGCCGTCGCCGCCTGCGGGGGCCGCCAAAGGGGTCCATTGGACCGCTACATGTCCTGGGACGAGCTTCGAAAGTGGCGCGCGGAGGGCATGGAAGTGGGTGGCCACACCACCACACATTACATCCTCACGTACGTAGACGACGAGACCCGCGAGCAGGAGGTCCGAGGCAACCGCAGCGCAATCGCACGCAACCTCGGCGTGGTCCCGGCGACGTTCGCCTACCCCAATGGCGACCACGACGGCCCGACTCGCCAGGCCATCAAAGACGCCGGATACGAGTTCGCCTACGAGGTGGAGGGGACAGGGGATGGCACGGATCCACTGAGCCTCCCGCGCCGGAACATTTGCGACGCCATGTGCACGGACGAGGACGGGTACTTCAGCCCCGCGCTGTTCCTGGCCGAGATCACTGGTATGGTACCGAAACCAACCCGGAGTGCGTCATGACAAGACTGCCCATCGTCCTCACCGTCCTGGCCACGATCGCGCTCTTGGCCGGCTGTGGCCACAAGAACCTGGACAAGTACGACTGGGACAAATTGTCCGCCTCGCCCGAGTACGTCGTCGGCCCGGAGGACGTTCTCTACGTGGAGTTCTGGCAGCGCGACGACATGACCAAAGAGGTCACAGTGCGTCCCGACGGCTTCCTCGATCTGCCGCTGATCGGCGAGGTGGACGCCCAGGGCAAGACGCCAGAGGAGCTCAAACAGCTGATCACCCGCAAGATGACAGCGTTCGAGAAGGCCCCGGTGGTGACCGTCACCGTGAGGAAGGTGATGAGCTACCGCATCTACGTGCTGGGCAAGGTGCAGAAGCCTGGGCTCTACAACCCCACGCAGAAGGTCACGGTACTCCAGGCTCTCGCGCTGGCGGGCGGTCCCACCACGTTCGCGGACGAGGACAAGGCCGTGATCATCCGCCGCGACGGCACCACCGAGCGGCGCATTCCGTTTGTGTACAGCAAGGTGGTGGGGGGCTCGTACCCACAGATGAACATCATCCTGTCCACGGGCGACACGATCGTCATCCCGTAACCAGGGTCAGAGGGACGAGCCGGGGAACAGGGGAAACTCAAGGTTCCCGATCTCCTCAACCTCGTCACCAAGGAACTTCTTGAGTTTCTTGAGGATGCGCGCCTCCAGCTGACGAGCGCGTTCCCGGCTGACGCCGAACAGGTCGCCTATCTCCTGGAGCGTCATGGGTGAATCCACCATCAGCCGGCGGTTCCAGATCTCGACATCGCGCCCCTCGAGCGTGTCTTCAAACTCGGCGAGCTTGGCCAGGATCTGCTTGCCGAGCTCACGGCGGGCAATGATGTCGTCCACTTCGGGCCCTTTGGACGGAAGCACATCGATCAGGCTACCTCGCTGATC
>CALBXO010000431.1 GCA_937890335.1 uncultured Pseudomonadota bacterium
CTCAGCCTTGCCCGTGGCGTGGGACTTGACGGACCCAACCGCCACAGCCACCTGCCCGCGGACGAAGTCGTGCCGGTCCACCCCGCGAAGGAGCAGGCCCACACTCATCCCGGCGGCGGCCTCGGTCTGGACCCGGTGGAACGCCTCGATGTCGGTGACGACAACCTTGCGGCTGCCCTCCACCCCTCGACCGAGGATCTCCACCGTGCCCCCCGCGCAAAGCACACCGCGCTCGACGCGGCCCGTAATGACTGTGCCGCGCCCACGCACGGAGTGTACCCCCTCGATGGGCATCATGAACGGCGCCGCCAGGTCCCGCTCCGGGTCCGGGATCGCACGATCGAGTGCGTTCACGAGCGCTGAGATGGGCTCCACGTGCGGGTCGGCGAGCCGTCCCGCACACAGCGCCTCCAGGGCCAGTAGGGCCGAACCAAACACAAAGACCGGGTCCTCGTAGCCGTACGCCATGAGGATGTCCGCGGTCTCCATCTCGACGAGCTCGAGAAGTTCGGGCTCGCTCAGGTCCACCTTGTTGACGAACACGACCAGGTGCTCGACGCCCACCTGCCGCGCGAGCAGGACGTGCTCCCGCGTCTGGGGCTGCGGCCCTTGCGAACCGTCGACGAGCAGGATGGCGCCGTCCATCTGCGACGCCCCCGTGATCATATTCTTGATGTAGTCCGCGTGGCCCGGACAGTCCACGTGCGCGTAGTGCCGCGCGGCCGACCGGTACTCCACGTGGGCTGTGTTGATGGTGATGCCTCGAGAGCGCTCCTCCGGCGCCCGGTCGATGTCCTCGAAGCTGACGCCCGCCCCGCCAAAGCGAGCCGCGGACAGCTTGGTGAGCGCCGCGGTGAGCGTGGTCTTGCCATGGTCCACGTGACCGATGGTCCCAACATTCACATTCGTGATGACCCCATTTTGGGTTCCTCCCGGTGTTGCGTCCCGGTGCCGGGACGCGGTCCAAAAACGCGAAAACCCCTCCAGAATTGGAAGGGTTCGCCGGTACCGGAGCCGAATTCTCAGCCGTTACCTGCACCCCTCCCGTCCGTCCGACGACGAAGGCGAGTTGAGGTTTTGCAGGTTCTGGATCATTCGGGTCTCCTGGCGCGGAAGTTGGGGTCGGGCGGCGGCGGTGTCAACCCACCAAATGCCCGCGGGCCGTTGTCGCCGCGGCGCGTCTGCCACACAATGCCGGCGTCGCAGTCGAGGAGGACGACGTGAAGAGCTTTGATGAGATGTACGCGGAGGCCGTGGCCCGCCACGGAGAGGAGGACCTCAGGTCGCGGTTCCACAAACCCAAGACTGCCGAGGAGCTGGCCGCCACCACGGATGAGGCCTGGCTCGCGGCGATCGCTCGCTGCGTGTTCGCCGCTGGCTTTCGTTGGAGCGTAATCGAGGCGAAGTGGGGCGGGTTTGAGGAGGCATTCTACGGTTTTGACCCCGCCACCATCGCAGGCTGGGACGATGACATGGTGGAGGCCCTGAGCCAGGACACCCGCATTGTG
>CALBXO010000432.1 GCA_937890335.1 uncultured Pseudomonadota bacterium
GCCGTTGTTGACGCCGTTGTTGACGCCGTTGTTGCCGTTGTTGACGCCGTTGTTGCCCGTGTTGGGGTCGTCCGACCCGTCCTCTCCGCAGCCGCTGGCGAGCAGGACACAACAAACAAGTGCAAGAATTCGCTTGGATACCCCCCTGTTGAACGGACTCTGTGTCTCACAGCTCGCATCAGGCCCCAAGTCCTACGGCGCCGGTTCTGCGACAACTGATTGACAGCCTGTATCATAGTGAACAGAGTGTCGTGCAGACATGGCCGACCCAAGACAAGAACGCACCCGCGCCGCGCTCCGCGAAGCGCTGGTGGATCTGCTCACAGAGCGCGAGTTCGACGCGATCTCCGTGAGTGCGCTGTGTCGGCGCGCGGGCATCGCTCGGCCCACGTTCTACCTGCACTGCAAAGAGAAGGCAGACATCCTCCGCGACCACGTGGAGCACTTCCTCAACGCCCACGAGGCGGCGTTCGCCGAGGCGACCCGCGACCGGCGCGGCACGGATGCGCGCGACGCTCTCGCGCCGGTCTTTGTGGAGATGCTCACCACGATTGAACGCGAGGCCCGCCTGTTCCGTCTGGTGTTCGGCGGGCGCGCGGGCCTCGAGCTTCACGAGCGGCTGCTCGAACACCAGCGCCGAATCAACCGGCTCTATTTCGCTACCCAGGACCACCGGGACCTGGCGGACGCCGAGCTGGATCTCATCGCGAGCTTCTGTGCCGGTGGCGTGATGCATCTGGTCGGCCGCTGGCTCGAACCCGATACACACCTGCCGCTGGCGCGCGTTGCGCAGCTCGTCGGTCAACTGCTGGACGGCGCGCTGCGCCGCGCCGTCACACTCCCCACCCCAAAGGCCGCGCCATGAGCGAATGGAAACCCACCGCCTGCATCATCTGCAGCCTCAACTGCGGCCTCCGCGTGCAGACCGACGGACGCCGCATCACCTCCATCCGTGGCGACAAGGGTCACCCGGCGAGCCAGGGCTACGTCTGCGAGAAGGCGCGGGCGTTGGACCACTACCAGAACGGGCGCGACCGGCTGGCTGCACCACTGCGCCGCCGAGACGACGGCAGCTTCGAGGAGGTCAGCTGGGAGACCGCCATCGCGGAGGTGGCCGCCCGTCTGGCGCTGGTGCGCGACACCCACGGGGGCGAGACGATTTTCTACTATGGGGGCGGCGCCCAGGGGAACCACCTTGGCGGCGCCTACGGGCGCGCGACACGCGCGGCGCTGGGGTCTGTCTACACCTCCAACGCCCTGGCGCAGGAGAAGACGGGCGAGTTCTGGGTCGATGGCCAGCTCTACGGGAGGGCGCGCTGCCACACGACGCCCGATTTTGAGCACGCGCAGGTGGCCGTCTTTGTGGGGAAGAACCCCTGGCACTCCCACGGGTTTCCCCGCGCACGCTCGGTGCTCAAGAGCATCGCGTCAGACCCGGATCGGTCGCTGATCGTCATCGATCCCAGGCGCACCAAGACGGCTGCGCTCGCGGACATCCACCTTCAAGTACGCCCCGGAACCGACGCGTGGCTGCTCACCGCCCTGCTTGCGATTACGCTTGAGGAGGGGCTGGCGGACACCGACTGGCTCGCGGAGCACGCCACGGGGCTGGCGCAGCTGCGCGAGCTGACGACCATCGACATCGCCGCCTACTGCGCCCACGCCGACGTGCCCGAAGCGCTCGTCCGGCGAGCCGCGCGGGTGATGGCCGGGGCGCAGTCCATGTCGATCCTCGAGGACCTGGGAATCCAACAATCGCCACACAGCACCCTGTGCAGCTGGCTGGAGAAGGCGCTCTACCTGCTGACCGGCAACTTCGCGAAACGCGGCGGCATGAACATTCACACGCGCTTTGCCTCCCTTGGCGGAGGCAAGGGCTCCAGGCGTCGTGGTAGCCCCGTGGGCGACCACCGGGTCATCGGGGGCCTGATCCCGTGCAACGTCATCGCGGACGAGATTCTCACCGATCACCCCGATCGCTTCCGCGCAATGATCGTGGAGAGTTCCAATCCGGCACATAGCCTGGCCGACAGCGGGCGTATGCGCGAGGCGCTTCGGGCGCTCGAGTTCGTCGTCGTGATCGATGTGGCCATGACGGAGACCGCGCGGGAAGCGGACTACGTCCTCCCGGCGTCGAGCCAGTTCGAGAAGTGGGAGATGGCGTTCTTCAACCTGGAGTTCCCCCACAACGTCGCGCAGCTGCGGCCCCCCATTCTCGCAGCGGCGGCGGGAACCCTCCCCGAACCTGAAATCCACGCGAGGCTCGTCCGTGCCCTGGGCGCACTGGACGACTTTGATCTCAGCATGCTGCACACAGCGGCGGCCGACGGGTTGGACGCGTACGCGTTCACCTTCGGCATGGCCGTGATGGCGGACCCGCGCATGATGCGCCTGGCGCCCGCGATTCTCTACGAGACCCTCGGGCCGCACCTGCCGGAGGGGGCCGCCGGCACGGCCGCGGCGTGGGGGTTGGCGCAACAGGTCGCCATGACGTTCCCGGACTCGGTCAAGCGCGCCGGTATCGACGGTGACGGCCCGTTGCTCGGCAACGCCCTGTTCCGCGCCCTCGTGGACAACCCCTCGGGCATCGTCTTCACCGACGACCCGTACGAGGAGACCTGGAACCGCGTGGAGACCGGCGACAGGCGGGTCAATCTGGTGGTGCCCGAGCTGGTGGACGAGCTGCGCGGGCTCTCCCAAATGGCCACCGTCACCGACGAGGCCTACCCATTCATCCTGGCCGCGGGAGAGCGCCGCAGCGGCACGGCGAACGTCCTGTTCCGGGACCCCACGTGGCGCAAGGCCGGCGCCGGCGCGCTTCGCATGAGCCCAGCCGACGCACAGACCCTGGGGCTCGAGGACGGCGCGATCGCTCGGGTGACGACACGCACCGGCTCCGCGACCGCTCCCGTCGAGGTCACCGACACCATGCGGCCGGGCCACATCAGCCTCCCCAACGGGCACGGCATCTCCTACCCAGACGCGTCGGGGCAGACCCACGTGCACGGGATCTCCGTCAACGAACTCACTTCGACCACAGACCGGGACCCCATCGCCGGGACGCCGTGGCACAAACATGTGCCCGCGCGCGTTGAGGCCGTGGAAGCGAGCAGCCAGACATGAAATACCCCCACCTTCTCTCACCGCTGGACCTCGGCCACGTCGAGCTCCCCAACCGCGTCCTCATGGGCTCGATGCACGTGGGACTCGAGGACGGCGTCGGCCCCCTCAAGAAGCTCGGCGCCTACTTCGCCCGCCGCGCCGCCGGGGGCGTGGGCCTGATGGTCACCGGCGGGATCGCCCCCAACCGCACAGGCTGGCTCAAGCCATTCTCCAGCAAGATGTCGAACCGGTACGAGGTCTGGCAGCACAAATATGTAACGGACGCCGTGCACGACGAGGGCGGACGGATCGCCATGCAGATCCTCCACGCCGGCCGCTACGGCTACCACCCGTTTTCGGCAGCACCGAGCAACATCAAGTCGCCCATCACGCCTTTCAAACCACGCGCCCTCTCGGCGCGGGGAGTCCGCAGCACAATCAAGGCCTTCGCGGAGTCGGCCCGGCTCGCCAAACAGGCTGGCTACGATGGCGTCGAAATCATGGGGAGCGAGGGCTACCTCATCAACCAGTTCATCTGCACGCACACCAACCGGCGCACAGACCAGTGGGGCGGGTCGTACGAGAACCGCATCCGGTTCCCGGTGGAGACTGTGCGCGCGGTCCGCGAGGCTGTAGGCCCCGAGTTCATCGTGATCTACCGGCTGTCGATGCTCGACCTCATCGAGGAGGGCAGCACCTGGGACGAGGTCGTCGAATTGGGCCAGCGGGTCGAGGAGGCCGGCGCGTCCATCATCAACACCGGAATCGGCTGGCATGAGGCCCGCGTGCCAACCATCGCCACCATGGTGCCCAACGGCGGCTTCACGTGGGTGACGCGCCGGCTCAAGGGCCAGGTGGGCATCCCACTCGTAACCAGCAACCGCATCAACATGCCGGACACGGCCGAGGCGGCGCTCGCGGGCGGGGACGCGGACATGGTCAGCATGGCCCGCCCCTTCCTGGCCGATCCGGATTGGGTGTTGAAGGCCGCGCAGGAGCGCGAGGACGAGATCAACACGTGCATCGCGTGCAACCAGGCGTGCCTGGACCACATCTTCAAGAACCAGCGCGCCACGTGCCTGGTGAACCCATTTGCGTGCCACGAGACCGAGTGGGACGTGCATCCGGTGTCGGCGCGACGGCGCATTGCAGTGGTTGGCGCCGGGGTCGCCGGACTCAGCTGCGCCACCACGGCCGCGGGCCGCGGGCACGACGTGACGCTCTTTGAGGCGGCCGACGACATCGGCGGTCAGTTCAACATGGCGCGCCGCATCCCCGGCAAAGGCGATTTTGACCACACCATCCGCTACTACCGAAAGCAGCTCGAACTGACCGGCGTCACCCTCAAGGTCGGGAAGCGCGTCACGATTGACGACCTCGCCGGCGGGCAGTTCGACGAGGTCATCCTCTCCACCGGCGTTGTGCCCCGCAAGCTGAAACTGCCGGGCATCGATCACCCCATGGTGCTCTCCTACTCCCAGGTGCTGCGAGACGGCGCAAAGGTCGGTGCCCGCGTCGCCATCATCGGCGCGGGTGGAATCGGATTCGACACGGCGGAGTTCCTGGCGCACGACCACCACAGCGACGACCCCGCCGACTTCATGCGCGAATGGGGCATCGATACGAGCTACGCCGGCCGAGGGGGCCTGGCCGAACCAGAGATGAAAAAGCCAGACCGTGAAATCACGCTCTGCCAGCGCAAGGAGGGCAAGCTCGGCGCGCGCCTGGGCAAGACCACGGGCTGGATTCACCGCGCGGCGCTCAAGAAGTTCGAGGTCACGATGCTCAGCCAGTGCCAATACGAAAAGATCGACGACGACGGCCTGCACTTGACGGTGGCCGGCGAAAAGCGGGTACTGGCAGTGGACAATGTGGTCATCTGTGCCGGGCAGGTGTCCGTCAACGACATGCTCGAGCCGCTGCGCGCCCGTGGCGTGAGCACACACATCATCGGCGGCGCCGAGCTCGCCGCCGAGCTGGACGCCAAACGCGCGATCGCGGCGGGCGCCCGCATTGGAGCTGAGATTTGAAGATGAATCGCCTGGTACTCACAGCGGCGCTCTTGCTCGCCGCGGCGTGCGGTGACGACGGCAACGATGGGTCCACCGCGAACAACGGTGGCAACAACGGAACCGACGCCGCAAACAATGGGACCGACGCCGGCAACAACGGCGGCGACGCCGGAAACAATGGCGCGGACACTGGAGACGACGCCGCCCCCGACACACCGGGCGGTGATGGACCGTACGCCGGCTATACGAGCGAGAATTACACGGACCCCGACAAGTGGGTCTGCCGCCCGGATAAGGACGACATCTGCGACGAGAGCCTCGACGCGACCAGCGTCGACACCGCCGGCACCGGCACCAACGAGCCGTTCATGGCCGCGGCCGAGCCCGGCATTGACTGCTTCTACGTCTACCCGACGGTGAGCCTGGACGGCACACCCAACTCGGACTGGTCCGCCACGTCCGAGGAGCCTTTCGTGACCCAGAACCAGGCCGCGCGCCTCCAGAGCTTCTGCCGCCTCTACGCCCCGGTCTACCGGCAGGTGACGGTGACCGCGCTGTTTGGCGGCGATCAAAATGCGGACAGAGAGCTGGCCTACGCGGACGCCCTGGACGCGTTCAAGCACTACATCGCCAACGACAACGACGGTCGAGGTTTCCTGCTCATTGGCCACTCACAGGGCACGGGAGTGCTGACGCGCCTGGTTCAGGAGGAGATCCAGACGCAGCCGGAGCTCGCCGAGAGGATGGTCGCAGCCTGGCTCATCGGCCTGACCATCGCCGTGCCCGAGGGCGAGTCAGTCGGCGGAACCTTCTCCACAGTCCCCGTCTGCGCAGACGCGGACAGCACGGGGTGCGTGGTGTCGTACGCCACCTACCGCGCCACGGAGCCCCCGGCGCAGGACACTGCCCTGTTTGGCCGCACCGGCAACCCGCAGACCCACGCCGTCTGCGTGACGCCCATGGAGTTGCTCGGCGAGGGGCCGGCGCTGGAGGGCTACTTCCCGGTGGATGTTCCCGGCGCGCTGGCCGCATTCTTTGAGTCCGAGGGTGGTCCCTACGCCGACCCTGAGGGCTTTGACCCCATCGAGACGCCCTTCTACCGCATGCCGGGGCTGCTCGAGGGCCGCTGCAAGACGGACGGACCCTTCACATACATGGAAGCGACGCTGCTCGCTGACCCCGAGGACCCCCGCGCCGACGACATCGCCGGGGATCTCAGCCCGGGCTGGGGACTGCACCTGGTGGACATGAACATCGCCATGGGCAACCTACAGCGCCTAGGCGCCCGCCAGGCCGCCGCCTACCTCGCGCGCTAACGCCTGTCCTGGAACG
>CALBXO010000433.1 GCA_937890335.1 uncultured Pseudomonadota bacterium
GCCGTTGAAAAAGCCGCTGTCGGAAAGCCGGGTGGCGTTGGTGACCACGGCCGCTGTGCCCGACGGAACATCGGCCTTGCTCAGGGACTGCACGTCCCACGGGCAGTTCACGTCCAGCTTGGCTGAGATTTTTATCTTGTTGTCGTTGGCCTCCCAGGTCACCCCGGTGAAGGCCGGTCGGTAATTCTCGGTGCCGAACGCCGTAGAGCTGACGGTCACCCCTCCCTGCGGTTGCCGGAACGAGTGGGTCAGCGCCACCTCGACCGTGAGGCTCTCCCCGTCAGGGCCATCCCAGCTGCCGTCGTAGCTGCCTGTGGGTTCGCCGTCGGCCTTGTCCGCGGCCGCCTCGTCGTCGACGGAGTCGAGGGCGCCGCTCGCCGTCGCCTCGAACGCGTCTTCGGGGTCGGCCACGTCGAGCTTGGCGTCGGCGTCTTCACGTGCCTCCTGCCGATCCCCGACGTCGCGGCAGTCCTCACAGTCGCAGGGACCGTCGCCGCTGCTGTCGTGGCGGGCTCTGGGCGACGCGTCGCACGGCCCCCGCGCCTCCTCCCCCTCCTGGGCACTCTGCTCGTTGATCTCGCCCGGGACGGAGCCGCTCTCGCGCAAGGTTCGACGCCCCGCGCCCTCCTGCGCGCCACCCGCGTTCTCGGCGGCGGGCGCGGCGGCGGGCGCGGCGGCCTCACCGTCCGCCTTGCTCGTCCCAAGATCGGCCTTCAGCGCCGACACTGTGCCAGACACGCTGCCCCGGGACGGCCTGGTGTCTGCCTTACGCTCGCGGACGGCGTCCGCCTTGGCTTCAACAACCGAGGCGTCCGCCTTTCGGACTTCCCATGAAGCGTCCATTCATCCCCCAGAATTGATGAGCGCCCAGTGTAACGCCTCGCTTTGCCGATCGCCACGACCCCGAAGGGAAATTGTGTGCACTGCCCAGACCCGCGGGCCGGTTCCAACCGGCGCCCGGGTCTTGGTCCCGGCCAGCGGGACGTCGGCGACCGCGCGGTACCCGCGGCGGTGGCCGGCCACGGGAAGGACGTTTCCCGGGGTTTGAGGTAGACTCGTTCCGTCCGGGAGAACCGTCGCCCTGGGCTGGAGTGGAACGATGTACAGAGCGGCCCTCCTCCTTGCGCTGATCACCGCCGGCTGTAGCGACGCAACCTTCCCCGCCACGACCGCGATCGACGCGGGGGGCGACGACGCCGGGGTGGCCGACGCGACGGCGGGCATTGACAGTCAACACGACGCCGTCCCTCACGACGTCGAAGGCCGTTCAGACGGCGGCGATGGGCCACGGGACGCAGGTCCCGACAGCGCCGGCGATCTGACGTCCGACGCAGAGGTGGATACGCCCGCGGACAGTCTCGACGCGCCCGACACGCCCATTGACCTTCCCGACGACACCCCGGACGCGACCGTGGACCCCGACGTTGTCGACGTCGACACGATGGCCGACGCGGACTCCGGGCCAGATCTCCCCGTCCACCCGCTGGACGACACCCTGCGCCTCAACCAGCTTCAGGCGCTCGGGACCCACAACAGCTACCATGTTCAGCCAGCCATCCCGGTCCCAGAGTGGGCCTATTCCCACCTCCCCCTCGACGAGCAGCTCGGCATGCAGGGCGTCCGTCAGTTCGAACTCGACCTGAACTGGGACCTGTTCGGTCGCAGGTTCCGCGTGTTCCACGTGCCTGTCATCGACGATGTGACCACCTGCGACGATATGATCACCTGCCTCAACGTGCTGCACGGATGGTCCCTCGCCCACCCTGCGCACCACCCGATGCTGGTCATGCTGGAGATGAAGAGCGGCGACGGCGCCGCCGCCGAACAGCTCGAGGTGCTCCACAGCGAGATATTGGCTGTCTGGCCGCGCGAGAGCGTGATCGCGCCCGACGACGTTCGCGGCGACTTCGAGACCCTCCGGGAGGCGGTCACGCAGGCCGGATGGCCGACCCTGGGCGCGTCCCGCGGCAAGATCCTCTTCGTCCTGCACGCGAGCGGCGGCTGGCGGCGAGCCCTCCTGGACGGGGCGCCGAGCGCCGAGGGTAAGCTCATCTTCCCAGACACCTTCGACGACACCGACGAGCCGTTCGCGGCGTTCCGCAGCATCAACGATCCCGTCGCCAACGGCTCCGACATCGCCGAGGCCGTCCGCGCCGGATTCCTGGTCCGAACCCGATCAGACTCCAACGGAGTCGAGGCCCGCGCGCGAGACTTCGACCGCGCCGCCGCCGCGTTCGAGAGCGGCGCCCAGTTCGTCAGCACCGACTTCCCCTACCCGCCCAGCGACGACGCGTACGGGGTCGTCGTGCCCGGCGGGACGCCGTCGCGCTGCAACCCGCTCATCGCGCCCATGTCGTGTTTCAGCCAGGCGGTCGAGGACCCGCGGGCCATCCTGCCGTGAGAGAGTGCACCGGGGACCGCGATCGCGCCAAGGTCGCGCTCGCTGCCCTGCGCAGGGCCCGCGCCTGCCCACCTTGAGGCGCAACGCCTGCGACGGCTACTCGCGGCACGCCCGGTCCCGACATCTCTCGCCCTCGTCGCAGTGATCGTCGCGGTAACACTCCACGCAGAACTCTGTGAAGCAGATCCCCTCCCCGTCGTTGCACGGCTCGCCTGTGTCGCCCACGTCGTGGCAGGTACCGCCCGAACACACCCAATGCAGGCACTCGGCGAGGTCTCCTTCACAGTCCGAGGGGCCGGCACACTCGGCGCAGCGGCCATTGGCGCAGACGCCCGCGTTCGGGTCGGGACAGTGGTTGTTGCTGGCACATTCAGAACACCCGCCGCGTCGGCAGAATCCGGCGTTGCCGTTGTACGTGCATTGGGTGCCGTCGGAGCGGATCGCCTGCTCGCACTGGTGGTCCTGGCAGGTCACGTCATAACACTGCCCGAGCCGTCGGCAGTCCTGGCTGTCCACGCACTCGACGCACTCGCCGCGGAAGCAGGAACCCGTCGCGCACGAGGAGCGATCGGGCAATGATTCGTAGTCGCACCGCTGCGTACGGACATTGCACGACCCCACCTGGCAGCCATCGCCCAGGGTATCGCACGCCACACCATCGCAGGGATTGGCGTCAGGAGGATCGACGTCGGGCTGGCCTGCGTCGTCCGGATTGTCGATGTCCTCGGGTTCGGCGTCGCGAGGGTCGCCTGGAGCATCGGGCCCGGAATCGGGAACCTCCACAGCGTCGCCGGCGACTTCTGGCGCGGTGTCGGTGGTCGGGGTGTCGTCACCCGAGGCATCGCCCCCCGCGTCCCCGGTCGCGCCGTCGCCCGCTGCATCGCCCGCGTCACCTCCACCCGGCCCCGGCGTCCAGCCGGCGCCCAGGCCGGCGTCGAGCGAGCAGGCGCACAGACACAGGAGCATACAGATGGCGAGGCGGTGCATGATTTACGCGTAGAGGACTGGCTGACCCCTGTCCAGTTCGCCCTGCGCGTCCCGGCCGCTCCGGCCTACGGGAACACCTGGCCGAACGCTCGCAGCAACGGCTCCCGCGCGCGGCGCAGCGTTGTCGATAGGGTCAGGTGAACAAACCGCGAGCTCGCCTCGGCGGGCCGAATTCCACAGGCGTCCGGGCTCCCGTTCACGTGTCGGCCCTGCACGTTGGCCGTGCCGCACTTCGAGTCGGTGACCTGATGGCCCGCGGCCGGACGACACACGAGTACCGGCTCATCGATCTCGTTCAGCAGGGCGTCCGCCAGCGCGAGAAGCGGCCCTTGGGTGATGGCCGACAGGCCGTCGTCAACCTGGATTCCGTCGGACAGCACCACGCCGTCGTCAACGAATCCGTGTAGGCTCACCACCACAGCCTCTGGGAACCGGGACGCCAGCAGGACGTGGATCGCGTGAAACGTCGAGCCCGTCGTGTGGCCGGGATCCGACAAGCGGTAGCCGCGCCCGTCGTCGCTACACGCGGTGGTCACGCCGGTGCAAACCGACTCCGTGTCACTTGCGCAACGATGGGTGCCCGACACGACCAGGGCCGTGGCCGAGCCCTGCTCGAAGACTTCGCGCGCCAGGTCCAGCGTGCGGGCTTCGAAGAACGGGTGGGGGACCTCGAGCACGACCCCAGTCGCCGTGGGCCTGAGCGCGACGCGCGGCCTGCCGCGGGCGTCCATGCTGTGTCGCCAGACCGCCACGCCATCGGCGGCGCACAGCACGTAGCGCACCTCCGACGCGTGCCGCTCTGCAAGCGGACCGTCTCCCTCGAGCACAGCGTCGATGGACGCCGTCACAGATGACACGAAGTCGGTGTGCGGCAGCTCGTACGCGTTGCTGTCCGAGGTGGGCGGGGCCATGTACTCCGTGAAGAACGATTGGTTCCACCCGGCGGCGCAGCTCGTCAGGCAGGCGCCACCTGCGGCCACACACGGCGCGTCGCCGCATATCTGCCCCTGGCAGGGATCGGGTTCGACAGCGTCCGACAGCACATCTTCGGCGTCGGCGCGGGAGTCTTCCATGACATCATCGGCCACAGCGTCGGGGCCGACATCCTCATCAGGTTCGTCGCCCTCCCCCGTATCTTGCGCCGCTCCATCGTCACCGACGTCGTCGTTTCGGAGTGTGCAGTACCCCTGGGTGCACCTGCGATCCAGTGGGCAGTCTACATCGCCCCCACACGCGAACGCGTCCAGCGGCTGCGTGTCGGGGGCACAAGCGACGAACAACACGAGCAGGCAGAGCGCCGGTTTCACGGAGATCTCTCCTCGGGAAGTGGGACGGCAAACGTCACGCCCGCGCCGCCATCCCGAGCAAGCCACGGCGTCAATCGCCATCCGGCGAGCTGCGCAGTCGGGCGCTCGACAAACAGGAGGCCAACGCCGACAGCTACGGCGGCCCCACCGACGCCAAATCCGATCCACTGCCCGAGCGCGAGTCGATCGCTGCGCTCGCGGAGACGGACCGCCTCACTGGCGGCATGGCCGTCCGACAGCCCCTCCCTGGCGTGCCGTGCGATGTCGTCGTTGTTGCTCGCCTGCAACCAGGAGAACGTCCCACCGCCCGCCAATGACACCCCGCCCAGCGCAAGCAGCGTCCAACCCGTAACCTCTGCCGAAGATGCGCCATCATCGTCGACGACGGGCTGCACTACCGCTGAGACCGCTTCCGGCTCCCCCTGCACCGGGGTGGGCTCCGGGATCGGTTCAGGAGCGAGGAGTTCAACCGTCGCCTCATGGTGGGCCAGGCCCGTGACGGTGAGCGTCTGCACTGTGGTCGCGTCTCCCAGTTCCGCCGTGATCGCGTGCTCGCCCGGCGGCAGCGCGAACTCGACTTCGCACTCCCGTTGGACATCGTCCACCACAAGGCGCACGCCTTGGGAGCTGCAGTGGATGATCACCTTGCCGGGGCACAATTGCTCCATGTCGGCGCGGAAATTCTCGATCAGGGGAACAATCTCCTCGGGGGACGGATACGGCGCCGCCGCGGCGGGCGCCTGGGCCGCCAGGACAAACAGCTGAGACGCGGCGTGGCAGTCGCCCTGGCGTTGCAGGACGCGCGCAAGGCCCACGTAGATGATGTTCAGCTCACCGAGCTGAAGCGCGGCCCGATACGTGCGCTCGGCGCGGTCCAGATCGCCCGCATTCGCCGCGTCCGCAGCCTCGACAATCAGGGTGTCCTGTCCGCCGGGAACCACAACGGTCTGGGCGACGCACAACGACGGTGTGGCCACCCACAGAACGAACCCCAATACCACGATGTGCGACCATCGGATCATCAGCTGGCCTCGGTTTCATTACCTTATCGACACCCCTGAGTGGATCTTGAACCGACAACGCGGCCGCGCGCCGTGCCAGGCAGATCCGCAAAGCCGGGATCGCTCACGCACCGTCTGGACGACGATTTCGAGCGGACATGAGAGGGGCGAGATGGAGAGCGACGACGCGGCCGGGCCGAGCGACCACACCGCAGCGCTCGACAAACCTCCATCCCATTGGATACAAGCGATCACACCAACACGGGGCGTAGGAGACCACACGTTCCATGGCAGAACGCGTCGAGTTCAAGCGGAACGTTGGTCTGTTCCTCGCCGTGATGATCGGCATCGGCGCGATGATGGGGCCGGGCATTTTCGCGCTGCCCGGCGAGCTCGCCCACATGGTCGGGCCGCTGGGCATCCTCGTCTACCTCGCCATGGGCGTGCTGACGATCTTCACGGCCCTCAACTACGCCGAGCTCGGAGCGGCGATTCCCATCGCCGGCGGCGGGTACTCGTTTACGAGCCGGACGCTGCCGCGGCCCGTCGCGTTCTTCACGGGCTGGTTCTTCTGGATCGGGAACACGCTGGCCTGCGCGCTCTACGCCGTCATCTTCGCGCTCACTGTGCGGACGTACTTCTGGCCTGACGCGAGCGTGGCCCTGATCGTCGTGGCGACCACCGTGGTCTTCGCGCTGATCAACCTGCGAGGCATGTCCGAGGCGCTGGTCGTCATCACCGTGATGAATCTGGTGGAGCTGGTCATCCTCCTTGGTATCGCGGGGCTCGGCATCGCCGACGTCGAGCCGGCAAACCTCGAGCCCAACGGCATCCAGGCCTTCGAGGTACAGTTCACGGCGCCAGCGCAGACCTGGCACTCGGCACCGGTGACCGTCAGCGGGACGATCAACGACCCAGACTGCAACACTGCCCCGGGCGTCGAGACGGTGGGCGTGAACGACTACACCCTGAGCGGTGGCAACGGCAGCTGGACGTTTACAAAGGCGTCGGTAGGCGCGGGTCGCTATGCCCCCGCGCGCATCACGGTCACCTCCGGCTGTACCAACGACACCGCCTCGGCCGAGCGCAGCTTTGGCGTCGACGCCACCGGCCCCACGCTCCTGTTGACGCGGCTCAACCAGAACGGCGTGGACCCCGACGATGTGAACACCTGGCCGACGGTGGGTGCCTTTGGGAGGCTCCCTCTGTCAGCGCGCGCCCTGGACGCCGTCAGCGGTGTGCGGACGCTCTCCGCGCTGGTGGAGAACACCGACTCCGAGCAGCAGACGGCCATCTTCTCGCAGACCGTTGAGGTGTCGGGGACGCCGCCGCTGGGCGCCTCCCCGGTGACGGTCAACGCGTGCAATGTGGACGAGTACTGCGCGGACAATCAGCTGGACCTGGGGTCGCTGACGGGCGCCCACCAGGTGCTGCGCGTCACGCTCACGGACGCGGCCGGCAACAGCACGGCCCGAGACTTCTACTTTGTGCGCCAGGGGCTTCGCGACGCCCTGCTCGCGTGGAAGGCGTCGATCCCGACGGACAGCGACAACGGCGAGGCTCGGCAGGCGCTCGTTGTTGGGCGGGCCAATCTGGACGCCGCGGTCGCGTCCTTCGACGCCGGGGCCTACGGCAACATCGGGCTGCTGGATATGCCCGACAACTTGAGTTTGCGACGAGGCTGGGTGCGCTGGCGCCGCAACGTGACAACCTACGCTTTCGCTCGGTGGCCAGATTGAGCGCCTAGGGTGTCCTTCCGGTGAGCGTGCGTAGAATCATCACGGACACCGTGCACGACGGGCTGGACGGTGAATTTGAACTTTCTGGGGGCGTCGGGCCGGCGTTCGGGCGCGCCGAGAGGCGGCCGGGCTCGGAACGTGCGCTGGCGTACCAGGTCACCTCGTGCGACCGGGCGTCGGGCCCAGCGTCGGGGCGCACCGAGACCTTCGCCCGGGCACCTGCGCTGCTGCGGGGTTCGTATCCGATGTTGGGCGCCGGGTCAGTCCAGTCCGAGGCGAGCCATGGTCGCGGCGTAGGTCCACGGCTGCCAGTCCGCCGGTGACCCGGCTGCGAGCTGGCCGTGTCGCAGGACCGCGGCGAGGTACTCGGAGCTGTTGATCCCGCGACGTTCGGCCGTGTGGATCAGCGACATGAAGCAGTCCCCCACCTGCGCTCCCCGGCGCGACCGGT
>CALBXO010000434.1 GCA_937890335.1 uncultured Pseudomonadota bacterium
CGGTGACGCTCGACGGCCCCGAAGCCGTGGTCGTGTGCGGCGAGGCGGACGAGTACCGCGTCCCGCGCAGCGCGCTCAACGAGTTCCTGCTCGCGCGGCCCAATGCCAATCTCTGTGACGCGCCGCAGCGCAACCTGCAATGCGCCAACGACAACGAGTGTCAGCGCGGCGAGGTCTGCTGCGATCTGGGCGATGAGACCCAGTGCCTGACCCAGATCGACTGCGCGGAGCAGACGCCGCGCGTGGCCTGCGACCCGCAGGGACTCGACGACTGTGGCCAGGGTGAGACCTGCTGCCAGATCGACGAGACACACACCTGCGGTCCGGTGTTCTGCGGCGCCGAAGTGTGCTGTCAGCCCGAGGGCAATTTCTCAGTCTGCGGCACCACCGACGAGTGCTCCGGCATCTTCGAGGGCTGCGACACGAACAACCCGCTGTCGTGCGCCGACGGCTCGCTGTGCTGCCCGACGCTGGGCGGTCCGCGCTGCTTTGAGGCGGGCGAGTGCCCCGGAATCCCGGATCCCATCGACCAGACATGCCTGGCCGACTCGTTCATGTGCTTTGGCGTGGACAACGTGGTGGCCGAGTGTGCGGACTACAGCAACGCTGGCCTCGTGCGCGTGACGTACGAGAGCGGCTCCATCGGTCAGTACTACCAGCGCGAGGGCGCTGAGGTCTTCCACGGTGGCAACGGCGATTTCGAGTGCTTCGAGATCACGACAGACCCGGGTACCGGGCAGCTGATCGTGAACGACAGGCTCTCGGACCGGGAGCACCGCATTGACTACGAGGCCGACCAGGCCCGCATCACCTGCGACAACGCCCAGGTCTACGTCGTTCCGCGCGCGGCCGTCCTCCGCTACGTGCTCGCCGAGCCCGATCAATGCGCCCCGGCGCCGCGAAACGACCTGTGCAACAACGACGGCCAATGCGAGCTCGGCGAAGCCTGCTGCGACACCGGACTCGGCAATGAGTGCGTGGACGCCATCGCCTGCAACTCCCTGCAGCTGCGCACCGCGTGCGCCGTGGACGACGACTGCGGCAACGGCGAGACGTGCTGCGAGTTCTCGCCGGCGCGAACCTGCAACCCGGCCGATTGCGGCGTGGACAACATCTGTTGCGACGTGGAAGAGGTGCTCGCGTGCGGCACCTCCGACGAGTGCGCCGGCATCGTGGATGTCTGCTCGCTCAACGACCCGGCGACCTGCGCCGACGGCTCGACGTGCTGTCCGGGCCTGGAGGGCACCCGCTGCTTCATCGGCAACGAATGCCCGGACCTCCCAGACCCGGTGTTGGACACCTGCCTCGTGGACGCACTGACCTGCTTCGGCAGAGACCAGGCGCTCGCGGAGTGCGCGGACTACGGAGACGCCGGGATCGTGCGGGCCACGTACGAGAACGGCGGCGTCGCCTCCTTCTACGAGGCGTCCGGATTGCCGATCACCTCGACCACCAACGGCGACATCGACTGCTATACCCTCACTGAGAGGCAAGACGGCAGCTGGAGCCTGCTCAACCGGCTCCAGGATGAGACCCACACCGTCAGCTTTGCCGACGGCCAGGCGACCATCACCTGCGCCAACGAGTCCGAGTTCATCATCCCGACCGCGGCGCTGGACCCCTACATCCCGACGCCTCCCAACCAGTGCGATCCGGCCCCGCGCGACGACGAATGTCAGAACCGGTCGGAGTGCCAGAACCCGCAGGACATCTGTTGCGACACCGGCATCGCCAACGCCTGCCTGCCGGCAGACGCGTGCCGCACCTCCACCCCGCGGCCGTCCTGCGCGGTGGACGACGACTGCGCCGAAGGCACGATCTGCTGCGACATCTCCCCCGGGCGCGTGTGCGACCCTGTGGTGTGTGGCGACGAGATCTGCTGCGACGTGGAAGAGGCCACCAGCTGCGCCACCGAGAACGACTGCGCCGGGATCGTGGACAACTGCGACCTCAACAACGCGCAGACGTGCGGCCAGGCGCAACTGTGCTGTGAGACCATCGAGGGCACACGCTGCCTCGACACGGACACGTGTCCCGAGCCCGTGGACCCGGTGACCGAGACCTGCCTCGTGGACTTGTTTGGCTGCTTTGGCGCGGACAATGTTCCGGACCAATGCACCGACTATGACTCCCTGGGCATCGTCGCGACCACCTACGAGAGCGGCGCCACCTCGCGCCACTTCAGCGCCCTGGGTGTGCCCCAGCTGCGAACCAGCAACGGCAACATCGACTGTTTCCAGGCGACCTACGCCGAGGATGGCACGGTCAGCGTCCAGAGCCTGCTCCGGGACGAGGTTCACACCATCGCCTACGACGCCGACCAGGCGATCATCACCTGCGCGAACCTGAGCGAGTTCACGATCCCGCGCGCCGCCGTGGCCCGCTACCTGGTGACCGTACCGGACCCCTGTGACGCCCCAGTTCGCGACGACGAATGCCTCAACAACGCGGCGTGCGGGATTGGCCAGGTCTGTTGTGACACCGGTTTGGCCAACGCCTGCGTGGCACCGGGGGAGTGCGTGCAATTGCGCCCCCGCCCCCAGTGCATGCCGGATGAGAACAACGAGGAGGACACCGGCTGCGAGGTGGAGGGCGACGTCTGCTGCGGCGTGGCCCCAGCGCGCGTCTGCGACCCGGAGACTTGCGGTGACGAGATCTGCTGCTCGGTGGAGGAGGCCTCCCTCTGCGTCACAGAAGACGAGTGCAATGGCGTCTTTGACGCGTGCGAGCAGGGCAACCCTGCTACCTGCGAGGACGGCGCACTGTGCTGTGCGACCGAGGTAGGAAACCGCTGCCTCATCGGCGACGACTGTCCGGCACCCCCCGACCCCATCGCCGACACCTGTCTGGTGGACGCGTTCCGCTGCTTTGGGCTCGACAACGAGATCGACCAATGTTTCGCCTATGATGGCATTGACACCGTGACCGCCGAGTTCGCCCTGGGCGCCCGCGCACGCTGGTACCTCAGCGGCGACCGCGAGGCGATGTACACGGACGACGGCTTCGTCGGCTGCTTCAACGCCAAGACCCTCGAAGATGGATCCATCTCGGTGGAAGACCTGCTCGCGCAGGAGCCCACGACGCACACGATTGCCTACGACGGAGAGAACGCCACGATCACCTGCGCCGACGAGGCCACGTTCAACGTGCTGCGGACCGATGTGGAGCGCTACCTGCTCGCGCGTCCCGGCAACTGCCAGGACGGCCCCCGCGAGGACGCCTGTTTCCGCGACGCGGACTGCGGCCAGTTTGAGGTCTGCTGCGACGGCGGCGACGCCAACCGCTGCACCCCCGCAGAGGCCTGCCTCGCCGAGCAGCCGCGGCCGGTCTGCCTGGAGGACACGGATTGTGGGCAGGGCACGGTGTGCTGCGGCATCGAGGCCGCCCGCACCTGCGACCCAGTCATCTGCGGCGAGGACCTGTGCTGTCTCACCCAAGAGGAAACGCTCGTGTGTGGTACCGAGAACGACTGCGCCGGCGTGGTGGATACCTGCAGCACCCAGGACCCGGACACCTGCCCCAACGGGCAGCTGTGCTGCGATGGCGACATGGGAACGCGGTGCCTGGAGACGGACGAGTGTCCGGGCGTGCCGGACATCATCTCCGAGACCTGTCTGATCGACGCCCTGGGCTGCTTTGGCATCGACCAGGAGCTGGCGTTCTGCCAGGACCGCACGGTCGCGGGCCTCACGGAGGCGACCTACGGCAATGGCTCCACGGCGACCTGGTTCACCCGGCTTGGGCTCAACCGCCGCCGGGCCACCAACGGCCAGGTGAACTGCTACGAGCTGACCAATAGGGAGGATGGAAGCGTCTCCATCCTGAATCTGCTGGGCCAGGGCGACGAGGTGCACACCATCACCTACGACGGCGACATGGCGACCATCACCTGCTCCACGGATGCCACCTTTGAGGTGACCCGCGCCGCCCTGCTGCGCTACCTGCCGCCGCAGCCGAACAACTGCGACGAGGCGGAGCGGGACGACGAATGCCAGGACAACGGAGACTGTGATGGACCGGGCGTCGTCTGCTGCGACGACGGCGTCAACAATGTCTGCACGGCCGCGAGCGCCTGTGTGAGCTCGCAGCCGCGACCCGCCTGCGAGACCGACGAGCAATGCGGCAACGGCACCATCTGCTGCGAGTTCGAGACGGCACGCGTCTGTGACCCCGCGACCTGCGAGGGCGTCGGTCCCTGTTGCGACGTGCCCGAGGGCATGGTCTGCGCCACCGAAGACGACTGCTCCAACATCTACGACGAGTGCCAGGTCGCCGAGGACTGTGGTGTGGACTTCCTGTGCTGCCCGTCCCTCGAGGGCTCGCGCTGCATCACAGGGGACGAGTGCCCGGGTGTGCCCGATCCCATCGAGGAGACCTGCCTGGTGGATCCGTTTGGATGCTTCGGGCCCGAGAACTCATTCGCACGATGCGTCGATTACGGCGGTCTTGACCGCATCGACGTGGAGTACGCCGGCGGCGCTGAGGCCAGCTTCTTCTCCGACTTTGGGCGACCCGCGCGGCGCACCGGCAACGGAGACGTGAACTGTTTTGACGCGACGACGATGGAAGACGGCACCGTGGAGATCTACGACCTCCTCAACAACCGCCGCCACGCCATCAACTACAACCAGGGCGACGCCGTCATCACCTGCGACGACGAGCAGACCTTTGTGGTGCCCCGCGCGGCGACGGACCGGTACCTCATCGGGGTGCCCAACCGGAACCTGTGCTTCGACTACGACCGTCCGGACGACTGCACCATCGACGCCGACTGTGCCGAGCTGGACCCGACCTACGTCTGCTGTGACTACGGCGACCGCAACGTCTGCGCCGCCCGCGAGAGCTGTGTGCTCAACCAGCCGCGCATGCAGTGCGACAGCAACGACGACTGTGGCAACGACACCATCTGTTGCGGCATCGAGGGCTCACGCGTCTGCGACCTGCGCACCTGTGACCCGGACGTATGCTGCAACGACGACGTAAACGTCTGCGCCACGCGCGCGGAGTGCAACGGTCAATTCGACTTCTGCGCCCAGGACAGCCACTGCGCGCAGGGCGAGCTCTGTTGCCCGACCGACGAAGGCACCCGGTGCCTGGTGGGCGACGAGTGCCCCGAGCCGCCAGACGCCGTGGAGCAATCCTGCCTCGGCGGCGTGCTCTTCTGCGGCGGGCGCGATCAGGAGCTGGGCACGTGCCTGGACCACCGCGACGGCACCGTGCTGGACGTGACCTGGGCCGACGAGCGGCGCACGCAGTTCTACACCCGCGAGGGCCGCGCCGCCCGGCGCGCCTACCTCAACGCGGACCTCGCCTGCTTTGACGCGTTCGAGACCGACAACGGGTACCGGATCGTGGATCCGCTCACGGACGAGGTCTACACCATCGTGTTCAACGGTGATGACGCGGTCATCACCTGCCCGGATGACACCACGGAGACCATCCCGACCGTGGAAGTCCAACCGTACTTCCCGGACGCACCCGCGCCGCAGTCCTGCACGGACGTGGTCCCGGAGGATGCGTGCGCCAACGACGGCCAGTGCGGTGTGGGCGAGGTCTGCTGTGACGGCGGCCTCGGAAACACCTGCACCCTGGCCAGCCAGTGCGCGCAGACCCGTCCGGCCGCGACGTGCTCGGACGACTCGCAATGCGGGGTGGATGTCGGTTGCTGCGGTCGCGCCGTGGCCACCGTCTGCGACCCCGGACTCTGCAACGGCGAGGCGTGTTGCAGCGTGGAGAATGTACTGACCTGTGGCGGGACGGTGGGCGAGTGCCAATTGGCGCAGAGCTGCATCCAGACGACTCTGGACTGCTTCGGCGCCGAGCATGAGTTCGCCAGCTGTGAGATTCGGGCCGAGCTGGGCGTGATCGACAGCAGCTACCGCGGCGGCAACGCGGCGCTGTTCTTCAACCGGTTCGCCGAGGGCCGCGGTCTCCTCGCGCGTGGCGGTGGCGGGGCGTGCTTCCTGGCGGTCTCGTCGGGAGACGAGACCAGCTGGACCGTGACCGACAGCCTCACGGACGTGGTCTACACCGTGGACTTTGCCGGGGACGAGGCGCAGATCACCTGCCCGGACGACACGCTCGAGTCCGTGTCCGGTGCCGCCTTCGACAACTTCTTCCTCGCCCCACCCGCAGAGAACCTCTGCACTCCAGGACAGCGCGACGACCTGTGCCAGGTGGACGGGGACTGCGAGCAGGATCAGCTCTGCTGTGACAACGGAGCCCGGAACACGTGCTCCGATGTCAGCTGCGAGCTGTCCGCTCCGCTCGACCAATGCACCGACGACAACCAGTGCGGGCAGGACGAGGGGTGCTGTGCGCAGCCGTTCCAACCCGTCTGCGACGTGGAGCTCTGCGGCGAGTCGCTGTGCTGCGTGGCAGACGCGGCCCCGGTCTGCTCGTTTGCCTGCCTGGTGTGCGAGCAGAACTCCGACTGTGGCGACGGCTTCATCTGCTGTGGCCAGACCAACACCTGCTCGCGCCCCGAGGAGTGTGTGGTCGAGGACGACTGCGCGGTGGATTCAGACTGCGGCCAGGGCGAAGTCTGCTGTTACGGCGAGTCGGCCTTCTGCACCGTGGACGCGGCCTGCCCCGGACCGTGTGACAGCGACGCAGACTGCACCCTCGGGCGCGTCTGCTGCGGCAGCCAGGACGGCCCGTACGGCGCCTACTGCACCGACGCCGTGGACTGCGTGGACGTGGACCTGCGCGACTGCGACAGGGACAACGAATGCCAGGTTGGCGAGATCTGCTGCCGCTCCATCGACGTGCCCGCGTGCCTCACCGACGAGGCTTGCCCCGATGTCTGCCGGTCCGACGCGGACTGTGGACAGGGACAGGAGTGCTGCCAGGCGGACACCCGCACGCCGATCTGTGTGGACAGCGGCACCTGCGCCAAGGCGCGGGGCGAGACCTGTGGCGATCCGGTCGAGTGCGCCGACGGCCTGACCTGTTGCGCCTACGATGGCTACGGCGACATCTGCATCGAGGCCGAGAGCTGCAACGGGACCATCCCAGCCACCAGCTGTATGGACGACCCGACCGTCTGCGGTGATCACCCGCTGGCCGCTTGCTGCGAAGTGGACGGCGTGGCCATCTGCGCCTACCGCTACGCGTGTGACGACCCGACCAACGTCTGCGTGCGCAACGAGGACTGCGGCGCCAGTGGCCTCGAGTGCTGCAACAACCAGGTGGGCCACAGCTGCACCGCCTGGAACATCGGCTGCGACGGCGAGAATCCGTTCTAGCCAGGCCGGTCCAGGCCGGCCCAGGCCGGTCCTGGACCGGCCTCGCTCGCCGGCGATCAGAACACTGACAATCTGCGTTGTCGTCGCGGGCGGTTCGCAACCGGTCGCCGCGGCTAGCCCCCGCCGGCATGGCCGGGTTTCGGGCCCAAAAGCGGTCAAGATCGCCTGGATCAGCCCAGGAATCATTCCGTCAAAGGTGTAAAGTTGCCCCAGATGGTGGTAGGGTGCTCAATGCAGACCCGGTGACCAAGTTGGCACCGAAACTGCTGTTCCCTGTTCGGGAGTCGCGCCCATCCTCGACCCACTCGGGCGTGAACGAGTACCTGTAAAGTTCGGTTGTCTGGTGCTGTGACTTTGGTGCGGAGTGTCCTCAGGGATCCTCCGGCTTCAAGCTCCACGATCGGTAAAGCGCTGCCCTCCAGCGCTTTGGGTGTGCGAGATGAGTGACATTTTGTTGGCCGAGCGGGACGCACAGTCCCGTGGGCACCTCTGGGTTCGATCTTTGGGTCGTGCTGTGGCGGTGATGGCTGTATTCGCAGCCGTCGCGTTGACTGGGGTGGAACCAGCCAGTGCGCAGTACCGCGATCTGTACGTCGACTACTACGGCGGCCACTGTCGCATCTGCGGCAACCAGACGTACGCGTGCTCCAATGGGCACGGTAGTTGGCAGAACGGGCAGCGCAGCTTCCAGGACCCCATTGGGTCGGCCAACTATGTCACGCGGATCCAGTTCTGGGCGGACGGCGTCTTTGGTTGCTCCGGCAACCGATCGGACATCGAGCACCGCCTCAACAGCTGGCATTTCTACAACCGTACCACATATGGGCAGTGTCGCTGCGGCAGCTGCGATGGGCAGTCGTATAGCATCAGCCCATACTATAGCTACGGCATCCCGGGCTATCGCTACAACACGACCAATACCGTGTACTTGCGGCTGACGCGGGGTCTGAGTTGCATCTCGCGGGTGCGCGTGCGCCTGGAGTACCGCCGCCGCGCGGAGACCTGCT
>CALBXO010000435.1 GCA_937890335.1 uncultured Pseudomonadota bacterium
CATACCCGTCAAAATCACTCTCCAGACCGTCCTCGCCATCCAGGTTCTCCGCCGGACCGATCGTCCCTTTGAGCCAGGTGGTATCCCCGCCAACGCCGGGCGTCACGGCCATCGGGGTCCCGCCGTAGCGAGGATCATTGTTCTCGTCGGCCTCGGTCAGCGCGACATCCAGGAGAGGGTCAAAGGGCACGCACTCCCCTTCTGCCCAGACCGTCCCCTCGCCACAGATCCCAGCGCCGGGCACGCAGGTTCCATTTCGGAAGATTTCGCCCTCGGCACAGGGATTGTCGGGGACGCACTCCCCCCCGACTGCGGTGGTTCCCTCCCCACAGACAACGTCCGCGAGCGCTTCGCAGCGGTCGGTATCCGGGTTCAGACTCGTCCCGGGCCCACACTCCGTGACGTTGGCGTTCTCCACCTCGCACACGTTCGTGGTCTGGTTGTGGACCGTGCCCGGCCCGCAGGTAGACGCCGGGCCGCCGTTGTTGTCACCATTGTTTCCGCCAACCACAGCGGGGACGCAGGTCGTCCCATTGAGCGCCGTTCCCGGCCCACATGTCACCGAGGGCCCACTTGAGGTGCCGGGACAGCCCGTCGCCAATGGCAAGAGCGCCAACACAACCACCAATCTCTTCATCATCGCCTCTCTCTCGCCGTCGTAAGGCGGTTTCTACCACCGCGGGGCCTCCCGCCGCAACGCAACAGCGCCGGCATCGTCGCCGTCGCCGGGCGTCCCCTGGGCACGTCGAACCGGTTGCACGCGACCTGCGTCCGACAGCCTGGAGACCCGCCGGGTTTGCACCGCATTCTGGGCGACGAGCGACGACGGTTCGACGCTAAGAACGCGCTACCCATACACCTCGAATGCGGCTACCCTGCGTGCCATGAGGTTCCTTCAAACCAGCTTCATCCTGGCGCTCGGATTCTGCCTTGCCAGCCCAGCGCTCGCACAGGATGCACAGGTCGAGGAGATCGCGCTCGTCGTGCCGGGCCCACGCCAGGGCTATTGGATCGGCGTCGGATACGGCGGCATTGCCAACCTCAACTTTCAGACCGAGGGCCCAGACACCAAGACCCTGGTTGGCTCCGGGGGGCATCTGCGCATTGGCCAGATGATCACCGAGTGGTTCGGAATGGGCCTGCAGTTCGGCGGCGGCGCCGCGGAGAACGACCGCTTTGACACCTCCTTCGGGGGCGTGATGCTGGACGCGCAGCTCGTCGTGGTCGACCACCTCGCTGTACACGCGGGCGTCGGTGCTGGCGGGCTCGCCGCCACGGATCACGTCGACGAAGACGCCGGCCTGCTCGGGACCGGCGGCGGATTCTATATGGCGGGCCTCTCCTACGATTGGTTCCCGTTCTGGGACGAGGGCAGCGGCGGGCTGTCCTTGTCGCCGCAAGCCCAGGTGCAATACCTGCCGGGCAACCTCTTTGAGGCCTACGTCTTCGTCGTGTCTCTGGACATCATCTGGTGGACCGGCCTCGAGAAAAACAAGCTCGAGCTCGACATTGACGAGGCGTACAAGCCTGAGGGCTGACGCCGCTGTCCGGAGCTGGTCGCGCGGAGTGCCGCCGCGGACCCACGCATAACCCCGCGTCCGTACACAGGAATTTGCGCAGACGCCCTTTCCGGCGGACTCTCTTGCCGTGAAGACTCGTCTGGCATGGCTCGCGGCGACCACGTTGGTGGTGGGATGCAGCACACCTACGCCCGCTCCCCGGCCGGCGAAGATCGTGGACGCGCGGCCGGCGCAAGCCGACGTCGAGCGCGTCCAGACGGCGTGGTTGGCGTTCCGTGTCCAAACCTGGGACACGCAGCGGCCACTGGCGCTGACCTCCAAGGAGATCGCCTACGCGGTGGCCGCGGTCCCGGAGGCGGACGCGTCCATGCTGGCCGTGGTCTACGAGCGCCGGCTCGGGGCACCCATCTTCTTCGCCGGAGGCCGCCTTACGCACGCGGGCGCGCGTGCGCTTGAGATATATGCCCAGGCCTGGACCCACGGCCAACCCCGCCCCGCAGCGTGGCCGTCATTGCCTCCGCGTCCCGAATGGGACGGGCTGTTTGAGCCTCCGGTCCTCCCTGAGGCCCTGTCTGATGCGGACATTGACCGCGTGCTGGAGGCGGGCGCGACCACGGGCTTTCCCGTGGAGGTCCTGAGCCCGGCTGCACTCACGCAACTTGCGAACCTGGAGTCGGAGGCCCGCGAGCGCCGCCTGCGTCTGGCTCGACTCGACGCCCAGCTCACGGCGACGATGTGGCAATTGGCCCGCGCGACGCGACCAGACGACAAACGACCCAAGGCCCGGCAAGGGCCATGGCAACCGGACACCGCGGTGTGGACCAGTCCCGAGGCAGCGCTGGATACGGTGGTGCCCCACCACCCGGACTACGAGCGCCTGCGTGCCGCCTACGTCCACTACATCGGACTGCGTGACGCCGGCGGCTTTCCCGAGCTGCCGTCCCGCCTGCCCAAGCTCCGGCTCGGCAGCAGACACGCGGCCGTGCCGATCCTCCGTGACCGTCTCGCCGTCGAGGGATTCATCGCTGCGGAACAGGGCCGTCCGCGGGACGTCGTCGATGACCGTCTGGCCGAGCAGATCGCCGCCTTCCAGGCCACGCGCAACCTCGCGGCCACCGGGGTTGTAGACCGCAAGACCCTCGACGCGCTGCGCGTCAGCGCCGACACATTGGTAGACCGACTTCAGTTTGGACTGCACCGCTGGCAGCTGAGCTCGGGTCGCGATCTGGACTACTACCTGCGGGTCAACATCCCCCGGTTTCAGGTGCAGGTGGTCCGAGACGGCGCGGTTACGCACCGATTTGCGGCGGTCGTCGGCAAGGGCCAGACGCAGACGCCCCGCTTCCAGGGCGTCGTGGATCACATCGTGGTCCACCCGTGGTGGTTTGGGGTTCGCGGCTCGCCCAAACATGTCCCGCCGGGCCCGAAGAACCCGCTGGGAATCCTCGTCCTGCGCATCCAGCCCCGGCATCTGCTGATCTACCTGCACGGCACCAACCAGCCGCAGCTGTTCAGCGAGAAGGTGC
>CALBXO010000436.1 GCA_937890335.1 uncultured Pseudomonadota bacterium
CTGTGTCGTCGCAACAGAGCCAGGTGGTTCACTACAACCCGCTCGTGAAATGAGAACCCGCATGCAAATGACCGCCCGATGCGCGCTCGCCGTCGCGACTCTGGGGCTGCTCTGGACCACGAGCGCCTGGGCGCAGCAGCCGTCCGCCGGACCCGCATCAGCCGCCGCCGAACGCCAGCGCGTAGAGCTGCTGCTGAGCGCGTACGAGGGCTTCCCGAAGGCGGCGGACTTCCTGAAGGTCTGCGACGAACCCGGCACCGTGATGATCGACATCGCCACGGACCCCGCCTCCAAGCCGCACATACGGCTGGGCGCCCTGTCGGCCATGGCCCTGTTCCCGGACCAGCGCGTGTGGGACCTGTACCTGCTCGAGATAAAGGCGGGATCCGCAAACCCCGCACCCCGCGCCATCCACCAGGTGCTGGGCGGACTTGCCCTGGGCTTTGGGCCGCGGGCGGTCCCGGTCTTGCGCCAGGCACTCGCCCACGCAGACACACAAGTCCGGATGACGGCGGCGCATGCGCTCGGCACAGTGGGAACGCAGGAAGCGCGCGACGCCATCCGCACACAGGCCGAGCGGGAGTCAGACCCGGTTGTGGTGAAATACCTGCTCGATCAGGTTCCGTAGCTCGACGGCTTCACCGCTCACGGCTCGCACAGTGGTAGCCCCGCGGCATTGAACCGGGCCACCCAGACGGCCGATGTCTGCACGTCCGTGACCGCCACGGCAAACTCGTCGGGCGAGATGGCTGCGACAGCCAGGCCCGCCCTGCCGGAGACCGGGAGAGTCCGCAGCACGTTCGCCGCGGGACCATCGGCCACCTCCAGCTTGTACCGCACCAGGCCGCCCTCCACCCAGACGACACCCGGCCCCGGACGCAGGGACACCACCGCGGGCGCTTCGAGCAGATCCGCACCGCCAGTGACGCGGACAGGAACCCCAACAGGCTCGCCCATCGGACCCGCCCGCAGCAGCAGAAGATCGGTCGCATCCTCGTTGAGGTAGAGGATCGCGAAGCCGTCGGCGAGGGGCGCCACGTCGGGCGGCTGGGTCGGTGTGGAGGACAGTTGGTGCACGTTGTTGCCACCGACAGCGCTCAGAGTACGCGCATCGTAGGCGCGGAACCGAAGCCCCCGCGAGGCGTCCCAATACGCCACGAGCGCTACCTCTTCCCGCACCGCAACACTCGGAAGCTTCAGCTCGCCGTCCGCGTCGTTCACCGAAACACTGGTGACTTCGCCGTTCTCAACCCGTGCCAGGTAGACGCCGAACTGCTCGCGTCCAAACCCACTGCGATCCCAGGTGACGAGGGTAGCCGCTCCGTGGGCCGCCGCATCAAAGCCCGTGAACCGCGCGCCGGTGTCGAACAACACGACGAGGACCGCCTCCGGTAGGTCCGAGACCGAGGACAACTCAATGCTGTCGCCCATCAATGTGCGGTGGACACCATACGCCACAGAGGGTTGCCCAGCGCCGGAGCCGACCAGGACCGGGAGAACCACATCAGCGGCATCCAGCGACGCTTCCCACACAATCGCCGGCGACAGGGCTGCGCCAAGGGCCGAGGACGAAACCCGGACCGCACCGTCCTGCACGCGGTTGGGGCTCGCCGGCGCGTCCGAATCCTGCCAGGCGACGAACAGGTCGCCGCCCCCCACGCCCAACGAGGGGTACACTTCCGTCGCGCGCGCCCGGCCGGGTCCGTCCGCCCTCACCCATGCCTGGTCGACATCGTCGCAGCAGCGCTCATCCACCCGCCCGTCACAGTTGTTGTCAGCCCCATCGCAGGCCACCTCGGCGTTGGCGACGCCCTGGAACAGCGCGCCCTGGGCCTGGGCCGCTGCCAGGTACTGCTCGTCGCCACACTGACGCACGCCGTCGACGCAGGCTCCCATGGCGCCAGCACAGACACCTGCCTGGTTGGGACAGGCCAACAGCCCGAGCGCCTCATCCATCTCGCCGTCGCAGTCATTGTCCTGCCCGTCGCAGATCTCTTCGCGCGCCACGCAGCCAACATCCGGACCGTCGTCTCCAGGTGCATCGCCCGAATCGTCCGTGTCTGCCGTAGGGCCGTCGTCGGAAAGGTCAGAACCGTCCACATCGCCGGCGTCGAGGTCGGCTGGGGCACGCGTGCAGAATTCTTGCAAACACACCGCCCGACCGGGACAATCAGAATCCGTGACGCACGCCCGAGACAGCAAAGGATCCCGTTCGACGGCGCAGGCTCCCAGTAGAAGAACCCCGACACTCACCAACGCGAGCATCGTTGCCGCCGTACTCGGCTGTCTTCTCATTGCGTGGTCCACCGATCCGCTCATATCACGCGACAGGATGGAGCCAAACGACCGTGCGCAGCAACCTCCGCCGGCGCCGCAGAGTCTTTTCCTGTCGCCGGTCGTGGTCGCCGGCATCCCGTTTCATCTTGTCTCAGCCCCCAACGCCCCACCCTCCGCGTCGCTGATTTCCGGGCGCTTGCTGCGCTACCGCGTCCTGGTTGAGCCGGGATTGGTGTTGGAGGCGGCGGCGTTCGCGCCGCATGTGGAGAAGACCCTGGCGGATCCAAACGGTTGGGCCGCAGCTGGGCTGCGCTTTGCCCGGGTGGAAAGGCACGCAGATTTCACCGTGTTGCTGGCAAAACCGAAGACCGTCAACCGCCTGTGTAAACCTCTGAAGACCGGTGGGGTCTACAGCTGCGGGCTGCGGGGTCGGGCGGTGCTCAACGCTGTAAGGTGGCGGCGCGGCGTGCGGCACTTCCGCGGTGACCTGGTGACGTACCGGCAATACCTCGTCAACCACGAGGTGGGTCATCTGCTTGGCCAGCCCCATCGTCGCTGTCCGGTGCGCGGCGGGCCCGCGCCGCTGATGATGCAGCAGACCAAACACCTCGACCGCTGCAAGCCCAACGGGCTCCCCCTGGACGGTGAGGTGGAGTCACTGCGTGTGCAGACGCCCGCCTGGGCTGAGCGGGACTAGTGTTCCTGCACAGTGACATTCACGAGTTGCCGCCGGCCCCTCGACCGGATCTCGGCGTCTCTCGTCGTCGCTGTGGTGGAACCACGCCTCCTCCTCGTTCCTTGACCTCCGGCCGAGTTGCTCGCCG
>CALBXO010000437.1 GCA_937890335.1 uncultured Pseudomonadota bacterium
GGCCGCCAGAGGGCGGCTTCTTGCCACCGGCCGGCGGCTTCTTCCCGCCCGAGCCGCCATTCTTCTTTCGCTTACGCTTCAGTGTGACCCGCTTGAGCGGGCCATCACTTGGAGCCACATCGACGCAGTCGTCTTCGTATCCGTCCAGACGCGCGCAGATCTCTACCGCCGCCGCGTCCGCGCCAGGAAATTCCACGGCGGCCTCGCCGCCTTTTCCAACCACCTCATCGGCACGGTACAGGATGGCCGACGCGGGGCTGGCTGCCACGACGACGGTGACCTTCTTCGCCTCGACGGGCGGGGCCTTTTCTGGCGGGGGTTCGACCGGCGGCTGCGCCTTACCCGCGTCGGGGGCGGCGGCCGGCACAACGGGCGGAGTGACCCCCGGACCCGGCTTGTCGGGCTGCACCTTGGCGGTCACCGGTGTCACGGGATCCGTTGGGTCCGGCCCCCCACTGGTCGCGATCCATACACCGACGACACTGACGAGCACCAGCGCGATGACAGCGACCACGGCGCCGATCATCAGGCCCTTTCCAGACCCGCCCGGTGCCGCAGTCTGGGCCACCGGCGGGAGCTCCGTCATCATCGTCGGGAGCGCCGGCGGAACCACCTCGATGTCGTCCAGGTCGATGGCGTTTGTCGGCAACTCGGTGATCGCGCCAGGGTCGGTCGCGGCGATCTTCTGCGCGGACTCGGCGCTGATGTGCGCCGTGATGTCCATGCCCAGTGGGTCTTCGCCGGCGAGAATGGGCGCAAAGTAATCCCGGACCAGCACCATGGTCTGCTCGCCGGGACCGCTGGCCTGCTTGGGGTCCACCGCGAAGACCTTGCCTTCCAACCTGCCCAAATCGACACGCTCGAGCGCGTCGCGGAACTCGCCCGCGTTCTGGTAGCGATGGACGTGGTCGGTGACGAGCGCCTTGCTGATGACCGCCCCAAGCTGGGACTCGATGAGGTGCTGGGGGATCAGGATCTCGCCGTTGCAGTGCGCATGGATGAACGTGAACGTATTGTCCGCGTCGATCAGATGGCACCCCATCAAGACCTCACACAGGATCAGGCCCATCTGGTAAACGTCGACAGTGGGCGTCACCAGTTGCTTGGTGATGTACTCGGGTGCCAGGTAGCGCGACGTGCCGAAGATCTGGCCCGCCTTGGTCAGGCGGGTGTCCTCCTGGAGCATCAGGGCGATGCCGAAATCCAGCACGCGCATGGCTTCCACGCGGGTGCCGGCGCCGGTGATGAACAGGTTGGCCGGCTTGAGGTCGCGGTGCACGATCCCTTTGTCGTGCGCGGCCTGCAGAGCATCCAGGCACCGGATGAACAGGTTGACCGAGCGAACGGGGTCCAGGGCACCACGCTTCCGGATCTCCACGTCCAGGGGCGACCCCTCCAGGAGCTCCATCACCATGTAGGGCTGGTTGGCCTCGGTGATGCCGTAGTCGAAGATCGTCACCACATCAGGATGTTTGATCTGGCTGGCGGTCTTGGCTTCACGCAGGAACCGCTCGCGGAACTCGCCGCTGCCGCCGCCCGGATGATCATCCGGGATCTGCAGGACCTTGATCGCGACTTCCTGGTCGATCTGGACGTGTGCCGCCGTGTACACGGTGGCAAACCCGCCCCTACCCAGGATTCTCAGGATACGGTATTTGCCCCCGAGGACCTCTCCGATCAGGTCGCGATCCCCGGGAGGGCCGTCTTCAGTTTCGGCAAGTGTGGCGTCACTCATATTGGAGCCACAACACCACGCTCGTCCTCAAAAGTCCACACCGACAGACACGGCGCCGCCGCCGGGAAGGGCGTAGAAGCTCGTGCGGGTGGCGGACTTGTCGGAGTCGAGGCTCGCGGCGGCTTCGGGAGCGTCGGCGGCGGTGGCTACGAGGACAATCCCCAACGTGGTCAGTCCAACGCCCAGCCCTGCGCTCCAGCCTCCCAATTGGCCAAAGAAGTCGGCGTCCCCCTGGAGCGCGATCGCACGCTCGGTATCAAACTCCACTTCCCGCGACCGGTCGGCTTTGTCGGACGCCTGGGCGAAGGAGAAGCCGCTGCCAACAAACGACACCAGGCCCAAACCCACGCAGACCCAACCAAACGTCTCCTGCCCCGAGCCATCCTCGACGCGGTGGGACCCACCGCCCGAAGCGGGCGCATAGGTCGTGCGTCCCGCTGCGTAGTTGGACGGCGGAAGCAGAATGGGTGTGAGGATCACGGTCCCAACCCCAGGTGCGGGGCCACCGCCGGCACGACCGGCGGTCACCCAGACCTCCACCCGGCGATCCGTGGGCGAGTCACCTTCGGCACGGGCGGAGACGATGGCCAGACCGTCCGCGTCGACCTGCCGGTACGACTCGGAGCCGATGACGAGCAGAGGGGCCGCGTCAAACGCGTCGATCCCGAGCTCCTGGCCCAGCTCCGCCACCTGCAATGCGCGGAAGATGGCGATGCGCTGGTGCGACTTGATGCCCTCGGGCACCAGGTGCGCGATGCAGTCGCTCGTCAGGCCAGGGCGTTTGCGGGTGGCCTCGGTCTGGTCCGAGAAGCTGACCAGAGTGATGGCTGACCCCGGCGGGACAACCAGCTTCTCGAGCTGCTTGCGCAGCGCCGACAAGTCGTCACCTCCGAGGCATACATCGCCCACCTTGGGGAACTCCACCGACAGGACCTTTTCGGGACCGGCCATGGCTACGCTCGTCGCCAGGAGGACGAGCGCCACCGCGAGGAGGCTACAGATGCTTGGTTTGGGCGTCATCAGAACGGTGGCGGGCAGGAGCCCGAGGCGAAGGTGAAGGTGTAGTTCAGGTCCTGGTCCGTGGGTGTGTCCACGAACACGTAGTAGGCCTGATCGGCCACGGGATTCAGATTGAGTCCAGTGTTCTGGGTCTGGCACGCAACCTCACTGTTCGCGTCGGCGCAATCGGTGCGGATGTACAAATGCGACGCGGCCTGGGATGAGACGCAGATCGGGCCAGGGGCCTCGGCGAATTTGAACGCGTAGATGTGCTCACGGAACGACTCGAACAGGCAGCTGCCGTTGTGGTTGTTGCCGTCATCGTTCGCGATCGTCTCAACCACCGTCACTGTTTCGCCGGTGAAGTGGACGTACCGCGGTTGCTCACACAGGAAGTTGTGTACGCACGCAGCGTCCTCGGCACAGTCCGCGTCAAAACAGTCGTCAAGGCCGTCATCGTCGTCGTCCTGCCCGTTGTCACACACCTCGGCGAGCGCGATGCACTCACCGTTGGCGCACTCGGAACCTTGCTCGCACGGCCCGTTGCAGGCGCAATTGGCGTCGTCGGCCAGGTGGTTCTCGGGGAGGCACTCGCAGTCGCCGGCGTTGCACGGGTCGCCGTTGGGGCAGGGGCCCTCGCAGGCGCAGTTGTCGTCGTCTTCCAGGTGCTGACCCGGCGCGCACATGCATTGGCCGCCGGCGCAGAACTCGTCGTTGGCGCACGCGCCCTCACAATTGCAGTTTCCGGCGTCGTTCTGGTGGTCGTCCGGGTTGCATTCGCACTCGCCGGCATTGCAGACATCGCCCTCGTTGCAGGCGCCGGCGCAGGCACAGTCCGCGTCGTCCTCCTGGTGCGCGTCCGGGTCGCAGTCGCAGTCCCCGTTGACGCAGGTGAAGCCTTCGCCACAGGCACCGCGGCAGCCACAGTTGGCGTCATCCACCAGGTGGTCGTCCGGGTTGCACTCGCACACACCACGGTCGCACCGCTCCCCGTCACCACACGGGCCCTGGCAGCCACAATTGTCCGCGTTGTTGAAGTTCTCCGGATCGCACAGGCATTGGCCGCCGGCACAGATTTGCCCGTCTTCCACCGCGCAGGGACCGTTACAGCCGCAGTTGAGCGGGTTGTCGTCGTTGTCCTGGTCGCAGACGCACTGTCCACTCTGGCAGACCTCGCCGTCGTCCCCGGCGCACGGCCCGGCGCACGCGCAATTGTCGTCGTTGTTTGCGTTGTCCGGCGAGCAGAAGCAGGCGCCGTTCTGACAGACCTCACCGTTGCCCTCGTCACAGGGGCCGCGGCAGCCGCAATTGGCCGGGTTGTCGATGTTGTCCGGGTCACAGATGCATTGCCCGGCGGTGCAGATTTGACCGGAGTCCACGTCGCAGGGGCCCTGGCAGGCGCAGTTCTCCGCGTCGGTCAGGTGCTCTGGCACGGTGCAGTCACACTCACCACCGCCGCATGCCTGGCCCTCGGGGCAGGCGCCGGCGCAGGCGCAATCGGCTCTGTCAAACAGGTGCTGCATCGGGTCGCAGACGCAGTCGCCGCCCACACAGTGCAGGCCGTCACCGCAGGCACCTGCGCAGCCGCAGTTGTTGTCGTCGGTCTGGTGCTCGGGCGGGTTGCACTCGCAAACGCCATCCGCGCACAGGGTCCCGTCCAGACAGGGGCCACCGCAGCCACAATTGTCCTGGTTGTCTGCGTTGGCCACCTCGTCACAGACGCACTCGGCGTCCTGGCACTGGAACCCGGGGCCAAATCGTCCCACGCACGAACCACCGCATCCGCAGTTGGCGTCGTCCTCGTCGAAGCGCGCATCGCACTCGCAGACACCGTCGATGCAGGTCTGGCCAATCTGGGTATTGCACGGTCCCTGACACCCACAGTTCGCGTTGTCGGTGTCGTTGTCCGGGTGACACAGGCAGGCGCCGTTGGAACAGATCTCGTCGTCGGCGCAGGCCCGACCGGTGCAGCCGCAGTTCTCGCGGTTGAAGTTGTTCTGAGGATCGCAGATGCAAGCGGCGCTGCGACAGATCTCGCCGCGTCCGGTGTCGCAGGGGCCCTGGCAACCGCAGTTGAGGGGGTTGTTGTTGTTGACCGGGTCGCAGCTACAGCGTCCGTCCACGCAGACCTCCTGTCGCTCACACGGGCCCGTGCAGCCGCAGTTGTCCTCGTTGGCGTCGTTGTCCGGGTGACACTCGCACAGCGCGTTGCGGCAGACTTCATCCGCCTCACAGGGGCCGTTGCACCCGCAGTTGTTGTCGTTGAAGTCATTGTCCGGGTTGCATACGCACTGCCCGTCCTGACAGACCTCACCGGTGTCGCACCGGCCGCGGCAACCGCAGTTGTTGTTGTTGTTCATGTTCTCGGGCGGGCACTGGCACACGCCCTGGATGCAGGTCAGTCCCGGTGTGTTCGGGTCCGAACAGGGGCCATGACAACCACAGTTGAGGTTGTTGTTGTTGTTCCCCGGGTCGCACAGACACACGCCGTCTGAACAGGTCTCGCCGTTCTGTGTGTCGCACGGTCCCTGGCAGCCGCAGTTTCGGTTGTTGTTGTTGTTCTCCGGGTCGCATTGGCACACGCCGAGGATGCAGGCTTCGCCGTCGGAGCAGGGCCCGTTGCAACCGCAATTGTCGGGGTTGTTGGCGTTCTCAGGGTCGCAGGCGCAGTCCCCGTTCGAGCAGATCTCGCCGCCGTCCACGTCGCAGGGGCCCTGGCAGCCACAGTTGCGGGGATCGTTGAGCCGACGCGGGTCGCACACGCAGTTACCACCGGTGCAGATTTCGCCGTCTTGCACGGCACAGGGCCCGTTGCAACCGCAGTCGGCGGGGTTGGTGAGGTTCCGGGGGTCGCACAGGCACGCGCCGTCGCGACAAATCTCGTCGCTCTCGCAGGGGCCTCTGCAGCCGCAATTGTCACGGTTCTCGTCGTTGTCGCCGGTGCAGATGCACGAACCCTCGCGGCAGTCGAAGCCGTCTGGACACGGGCCACGGCAGGCGCAGTTGTCGGCGTTCGTGTCGTTGAGCGGGTCACACGCGCAGCGACCGCCCACGCAGATCTCATCGCTCCCACAGGGGCCACTGCAGCCGCAATTGCTGGGGTTGGTCAGGTTGGCGGCGGGGCACACGCACACAGAGTCGCGGCAGATGAAGCCGTCCGAACACGGTCCGCGACACCCGCAGTTGTCGGAGTCGGTGGCGTGTTCCTCCGCGCAGACGCAGTTGCCCTCGCGGCAGATGAACCCATCCACCCCGTTCTCGGCGTCGTTGCACGCACCGTTGCAGCCGCAGTCCAGCGGGTTCGAGAAGTTGTCCGGGTTGCAGGTGCACCGGCCAGACCGGCAGATGAGGTTGTCCTCGCACTCGCCCTGGCAACCGCAGTTGGTCGAGTCGTTGGCGTGGGCCAGCGGGTCGCACAGGCACTCGGCGCCCAAATCCCCAGTGCAGGTCCCGTTCTCGACCTCCGCGTCCGTGCACGGACGGCAAATCTCGCCGCTGTTGCAGGGGCCGGCGCAGGCGCAGTTGTTCACGTCGCGAAGGTGCTCGATCTCCCGGCAGGTGCACTCATCCTGTGGCACACACTCGCCGTTGCAGTAGACCTCGCCGGGGTTGGGGCAGGCGCACTCTCCTTCGGAACAGAACGCCCCTTCCGAGCAGGCACCGCGACATCCGCAATTGTTGGTATCACTTCGGGCCACGTCGGAGCTGGGGTCGCAGACGCAGACGCTGTCCACGCAGCGGTCGCCGGCACCACACGCGCCCTGGCAGCCGCAATTGTCGTCGTTGCCGCGGTTGAACTGCTCATCGCACGTGCACTCGTACGCGCCCTCGTCGGATTGTTCGCAGACCGTCCCCGTTGCGCAGGGACCCTGGCAGCCGCAATTGGCACGATCCGAGGCGGTCTCTGGCGAACAGCACACGCCGTCCGTGCACAGCTGCCCCTCGTCACACGCGGTCTGGCATCCGCACCGTGCCGCGTTGCTGAGGTTCTGCTCGGGCACGCAGCACTCGTGCTGGAAGCACAGAGAGTCCCCCTCACACTCCTGCAAGCGGCAGCCGCAGGCAGACGCGTTCTCGTTGGGGTAGATGCCCTGCGTCTCAAGCTCGAGACACTCGTTCACGATTGAGGGTGCATCGGTCCCGCCACAGCCAAAGAGGCCGAGCGACAGGACCAGGCCCGCCAGCGCGAGGGAGATGTGATTGATTCGTTTCATGTCCGTCGTGAACCTCATTGCCAGCTCCAGGCCGGAAGGTTCGAGCCAAACTGGACGATGGCACCGTCTCCGAATGGAGCCGGCACAATCGCCACTGTGGTGTCATCGGGGGAG
>CALBXO010000438.1 GCA_937890335.1 uncultured Pseudomonadota bacterium
CGGACCTGTCTCCCGTCGAGTACGGAGTCGGCGTGGGCGCGGCCCGCAACCCGGACTCACTGTCCCGCATCACGGCGTTCGAGAGCAGGCAGACCATCACGGGCGGCCACGCCGACGTGCGCCACCGTGTGATGCCCTCCGACCTGCTCTTCGCCGCCCTCGGGGTCGCGCACGAGCTGATCATCGTCGGGAAGGCTGGCGGAACGCTGGGCAGTGACCCCAATGTGCGCGCGGCGCTCAAGGGCTACGCCGGGATGGACGCCAAGCTGGGTCTGGCCGACGGCTCGTTGGCAGCCGCAGCCACGACGCTGAAGGCCGCCGGCAAGAACGGTGTGGCCATCGGCGGTCGCGCCGGTGGCGATTCCACGGCCCTGCAGGCTGTCGTCGCACTGATCAATGAGGCGCTCGGCAACCGGGGCTCCACGGTCTCGACGGCGGCGTCCCACCAGGGCGCGGCTGGCTTCGCGGATTTCAAGCAGCTCGTGGCCGATATGGCGGCGGGCTCGGTGGACGTGCTCTTCATCAACGGTCTCAACCCGGTCTACGACGCCCCGCCTGCCCTTGGGTTCGCGGGCGCGCTGGCCAAGGTCAAGACCGTCGTCACGCTGGACACCCACGCAACGGCGACGGGCCTGGCGGGGCATTGGATCGCTGCGGGCGCGCACTTTATCGAGGCGTGGGGCGACAGCGAGGCGGTGGACGGTGTCTACGCCCTCCAGCAGCCCGGCATGACGCCCGTCTTCAAGGGCGCGCGCGGACTGCTGGACTGCCTGGTGACGTGGGGCGACGGAGACGGCAAGGCCGCCTTCAAACCCGCGGCCACGGCACACGCCGGCTACAAGGACGATCTCAAGCGCACCTCCCCCGGAGCCGGCTACTTCTGGCTGCGCGAGCACTGGAGCACCCAGGTCGCCAAGGCCGTGGGCACCCCGTTTGGCGGCACGCCGTTCTGGGAGTCCGCGCTGCGCAAGGGTGTGCTGACCTACGCGACGAAGGCCCGCAACTGGCGGTTTGATACGTCGGTGCTCAAGGGCGTGCCTGGCGCGCGTCCCGAGCGTGCCGCGGGCGCGATGGAGCTCGAGCTGTTCGCCCCGCTTGGCGTGTTCGACGGGCGCCACGTGAACAACGGGTCTCTCATCGAGATGCCGGACCCGGTCACCCACGTCAGCTGGGGCGACTACGTGGCGCTCGCGCCCAAGAAGTTCACGGAGCTGGGGCTGACCGAGCAAGGCGATATGGTCAAGGTCACAGCCGGTGACACCAGCGCCGACTATATGGCCGTGCCCATGCCCGGCCTCCCGCACGATGCCATCGCCGTGCCCCTCGGATACGGACGCAAGCACGCGGGCGTCATCGGCAGCGACATCGGCAACAACAGCTATCAATTCGCGCAGGTGGGCGAGGACGGTGTCGTGTACAACGGCATCGCGGTGACCGTCGCCGCGACGGGCGCCAAGGGCGAGCTCGGAATGGCCCTTGGTGCCGCCCATGTCATCGACCAGCGCGCTCGCTACATCGTCCCGGTCACGACCAAGCCGGAGTACGACAAAGACCCCGGCGCTGGCGCACCCAAAGAAAATCACCCCGGCATCTGGAACCACGTACACGAGTACAAGGATCTGCGCTGGGGCATGAGCATCGACCTGACCAAGTGCACCGGCTGCTCAGCCTGTGTCACGGCCTGTCAGGTAGAGAACAACGTGCCTGTGGTCGGCAAGCAAGGCGTGCGCGAAGGCCGCCTGATGCACTGGATCCGCCTGGACCGCTACTGGGTTCTGCCGGACACCAAGCCGTCCTACGAGTCCGAGATGCTCCAGAACGCGCCGGAGATTGCGGCCGCGGACTACCTGGAGAACCCCGAGTTCCTCATCCAGCCCATCCTGTGTCAGCACTGCGAGAACGCGCCGTGCGAGACCGTGTGTCCGGTCGCCGCGACCACGCACACCGACACGGGCATCAACTCGATGACCTACAACCGGTGCGTGGGAACCCGGTACTGCCTGAACAACTGCCCCTACAAGGTGCGGCGCTTCAACTGGTACAACTACAACGCGGACCGCAGCGACGAGATCGTCGCGGACATCTTCCCGGAGGTCAAAGAGCACTCGAAGCTCAACGGCGTCTGGCCAGAGTCCCTGCGCTTCAACCCGGAGGTCACGGTGCGATCCCGTGGCGTCATGGAGAAGTGCTCCTTCTGCGCCCAGCGCCTGCGCAAGTCCACCAAGGTCTACCGCAAACTCGGTCTGTTCGACGGCGAGCCCCAGACGGCCTGCCAGCAGACGTGCCCGAGTGGCGCCATCAGCTTCGGAAACATCCTCGACGAGAAGGGAGCCACGACGGGCAACTTCAAGTCACCTCGGGCCTACTCGCTCCTCGAGCACGTCGGCGCCCGACCTTCGATTCGCTACCTCACCCGCGTCCGTAATGTAGACGCGCCGGCGGAGGGCTGAGACACGGCATGGCGACGATAACCAAACAAGGCGAACTCACCGGTAGGTCAACCTACATCGACGGCGAAGGCCCTCTGGGAGGACCGCGCATCCAGCGCGAGGCCCTCACCACGGGGGGCAAAACCTACGCCCAGGTCGATGAGGACATCCTCTACCACACCGAACATTTCCCCACGAAGCTGTGGTGGCTGGCCTTCGCGATCTCCGCGACAGTCGCAGGGGTCTTCGTGACCTCAGCCGCCCTGCTCTTCACCACGGGAATGGGAACACAAGGTATCAACAGCCCCGTCGGTTGGGGCGTCGATATCATCAACTTCGTGTTCTGGATCGGTATCGGACACGCCGGGACGCTGATCTCGGCCATCCTGTATCTCTTCAGGCAGACGTGGAGAACGGCCATCGCGCGCTCCGCGGAGGCGATGACCATCTTCGCCGTGGCCACGGCGGGTACCTTCCCCCTGATCCACGTCGGACGCGTATGGTTCGCGTACTGGCTCATCCCCATCCCCAACGGACGCGGCCCTCTGTGGGTCAACTTCAACTCGCCGCTGGCGTGGGATGTGTTCGCCATCTCGACCTACGGAACCATCTCCATCGTGTTCTGGTACGTCGGCCTCGTGCCCGACCTCGCCATCGTCCGTGACCGCGCCAAGAACAAGTGGCGCAAGCTCATCTACGGCATCCTGAGCCTCGGCTGGCGCGGCAGCAACCGCCACTGGCGGCACTACGAGTCCACCTATCTGATGCTGGCCGGACTCTCGACGCCGCTGGTGTTCTCGGTCCACACCATCGTCTCCTTCGACTTCGCCACGTCCATCCTTCCCGGTTGGCACGCGACGATCTTCCCGCCGTACTTCGTCATCGGCGCCATCTTCTCCGGGTTCGGCATGGTGCTCACGTTGAGCATCATCCTGCGCAAGGTCTTCCACCTGGAGGACTACATCACCGTCAACCACATCGAGTCGATGACGAAGATCGTCATGCTGACCGGTATGCTCGTCGGGTTTGCGTACTCCACGGAGTTCTTCATGGCCTGGTACTCCGGCAGCGAGTTTGAGGGCTTTGCCTTCATGAACCGCGCGTTCGGACCGTATTGGTGGAGCTACGCCATCATGTTCAGCTGCAACGCGTTCATCCCGCAGCTGTTCTGGTTCAAGAAGATTCGGCGAAACCTGTACGTCGTCTTCGTCATCAGCCTGTTCGTGAACCTCGGAATGTGGTTCGAGCGTTACGTCATCATCGTCACGTCATTGCACCGCGACTTCCTGCCGGGAAGCTGGGGCATGTACACGATGAAACCCATCGACTGGGCCATCACGCTTGGCTCGTTCGGCTGGTTCATGAGCATGTTCCTCCTCTTCGCACGGGCGCTGCCGACCATCTCGAACTTCGAGGTGAAGATGGCACTCCCGCCCGACGAGGGCGCAGGCAAAGTCTACAAGGGGGGAGGTCACCATGCTGACTGACCACACGGGAAGCGGCGGCATGTTCGCCCTCTTCACGCACCAGGGTGAGATTCTCGACGCCGCCGCCAAGGCGCGCGACAAGAAGTTCGAGCGCTGGGATGTGTTCACGCCCTACCCCATCCACGGCATGGATGACGCCATGGGTCTGGGACGCTCCTGGATCCCCTGGGTGACGTTCACCGCAGCGATGGTCGGACTCTGCTCGGCGCTGGCCCTGCAGATTGGAACCATGACCATCGATTGGCCGATGAACATCGGCGGCAAGCCCTTCTTGCCGTGGCCGAGCTTCATGCCCATCACCTTCGAGCTCACTGTCCTGATTGGTGGCCTGACCACCGTGGCTGTGATGTTCCTGGCGGGCGGACTGCCGAACCTGCGGCCCAAGATCGTCCACCCGCAGATCACCACCGACAAATTCGCCCTGTACATCTCCGCCGACGACCCGCAGTTCGACGCGGTCGCCACGCGCGAGTTCCTCGAGAGCCTCGACCCCCTGACGGTTGAGGAAGTGAGGTTCGACCGATGAAGCACACGGCCGCAAACATGCGTGCGGTGCGGGTCGCGGTCCTCTGCTGCGCTCTGGGTTTCCTCGTCGGAGGCTGCGACTGGCGCAGCTACGTCGAGTTTGGAATCCCGGCGCAGGGAGACAAGACCTACAGCGAGCTCAACCCGAGCTACGACATGGCGGACCAGCCCTCCCTCAAGGCGCAGGAAGAAGTCCGCGCCGATGAGAACGGCAACGTCGAGCTCTGGCTGCCCGCCGCTGGCACCGTCCCGCAGAACCACCGGATGTACCCGGAGGACGCCGCCGCGGACAAGGCCGCTGCGACGGCCATCGGGAACCCGGTTCCCATCACCGCCAACTCCATGGCCCGTGGGCGCGACATGTACATGACGTACTGCGTGCCCTGCCACGGCGAGCGTGGGCTCGGCAACGGCTACATCGTGGGAGAGGGCAAGTTCAGCCGCCCGCCGAGCCTGACGAGCCGGAAGCTGCGCACCAAGTCCACCGACGGTGACATCTATCACATCATCAGCCGGGGTCAGAACCTGATGCCGGGCTACAAGAATCAGCTGACGCCGATGGAGCGCTGGGCCGTAATCAACTACGTCCGGGCACTGCAGCGGGCCGAACATCCCACCGACGCCGACGTGAAACGCGCGGCGGCACCGGCGGCGAAATAGGAGGACGGCCATGGCGCATCATCACACCGGTTCGGTCGTCGCACCGCCCAAACTCCAGATCCCGAAGAACTTCTACATCGCGTGCGGAGCCGCGGCGGCCATTGGCTTCCTCAGCTTTGGCGTGGGGCTCGTCGCCGTAGACCCGGCGCGCGCCTGGAAGGCCTACCTGATCGGCCTGTTCTTCTTCACCATCATGGCCATGAGCGGGCCGTGGTTGGTGGCGTGTCTGAACCTGACCCGCGGCGGCTGGGCCGTCACCGTCCGGCGCATCCCGGGCTCGTTCTGGGCCGCGTTCCTGCCCCTCGGCGTCCTCGCAATGATCTTTGCGCTGGGCGGCGTCAGCCACGTCTACGAGTGGGCACACGTCGAGTACCACGACGCGCTCGTGATCAAGAAGCTCAGCCTGCTCAACCAGCCCTTCTTCATCGCGAGTACCGTGATTGGCTACTCCGCGATCGGAGGGTTTGGCTTCCTCATGTCGCGCAACTCCTACAAGCAGGATGAGACGGGCGACGGAAACCTCTACCGCAAGAACCTGGTCCTTTCGGCCCCGTTCCTCATCCTCATGTCGCTGGGACTCACGCTGCTGAGCGTCCACTACGTGATGAGCCTCCAGCCGCATTGGTTCTCCACCATGTGGACCGTCAACATCTGGATTACGGGTGTGCAGGCGGGCCTGGCGCTGATGTGCATCATCGCGGTGTGGCTGAGCCGAAAAGGGTCGCTGCGTCCATTCATCAACGAGAACCACATCCACGACCTCGGCAAGCTGCTGTTCACGGCCACCGCGTTCTGGGCCTACATCGCGTTCTGCCAGTTCCTGCTCATGTGGTACGCAAACCTCCCCGAGGAGGCGATCTTCTGGAACACGCGGATGAGCTGGGACGACCCCATGTCCAACCCGTGGACGATCATCACGGCCATCATGCCGTTTGCGAAGTGGGTCATCCCGTTCTTCCTGCTGCTGCCCCGTGTGACCAAGCGCGGTCGATTCCTCATCCCCATCTCGATCTGGATCCTGTTCTTCAGCGTGTACGAGGTCTGGTGGTGGATTGCCCCTGCGCCCGTCCCGAACGTCGGGCACGGAACCGGGCACGGCAGCGGTGTGGGCGAGGCTGTCGCCCACCACGGACCGCCCGCGCTGGAGCTCCCCTGGCTCGAGCTGCTCGTCTGGTTCGGCTTTGCAGGTGTCTTTGCCGCCTCCATCGCCTGGGCCCTGAGCCGCTGGAACATCATCCCGATCAAGGACCCGCGGCTCGAAGAGAGCATGCACTTCCATCAGTGATGACGACGATGCACAAGCATAGCCGCACTCTACTCCTTCTGACCGTCGCTGTGGTCGCCTCCGCGGCCCTGGCCGGCCAGGTCTGGGCTGACGCGCACGAGGACAAGCCCGCCGACGTGGCCTGCCAGCCAAAGGTTCGCGCGGACCTCCTGACCAAGGTCAAGCCGACAGACGCCGCGATTGAGGCGGGCCAGAAGGCCTACAAGACCAATTGCGCCATCTGTCACGGCGACAAGGGCCTGGGCGACGGGATCGGCGGCACGGCTCTGGATCCAAAGCCGCGCAATTTCGCGGCGGAAAAGCTGGTGAAGACGAGCTCGCCCCTCGGGCTCTTCGACTCCATCACCAACGGGCTTGAGGGGACGGCCATGGCCTCCTTCTCGCACCTGCCCGAGGCCGACCGATGGGGCATCGTCCACTACATCCGGCGGGACTTCATTCCCGAGGACAAGCGGGTCGACCCCACCGACGACCAGATCGAAGCCATCTGCATTGAGCTGTCTGCTCCGCCCAAGAACCCGGAGATCCCCGTGGAGATTGCCATGGCGATCCTCGTGGAGGAAAACCAGGCGAACTGGGCCACCGCGCCCAATTACGGCCCGGTGAAACTGTCCAAAGAGATCGCGTCTGCAGACGCGAAGGTCGGTGCCGACGTGCTCGAGCTCGGCAAGGCCGTCTACGGTGCCAACTGCGGGCGCTGCCATGGCGCGGACGGCAGCGGCGTGAAGAACCTGGAGCGGTACGGCCGCTACCCGTTTGTCGACATCAGCACGCGCCCCCTGAGCAAGAACCATGCGGGCGGCACCTGGGAAGACTTTGCCGACCGGGGCGCGATGGGCGCCCACCGGACGCTGCCCGACATGTCCGCGGCCGCGATGATGAACGTGGACCAATGGCGCGCCCTCCAGGCGTGGGTTGCGCAGCTGGCAGCCGGCGACGCAGTCGTCACCACGGATCGTCCCAAAGCACCGAGCACCGCGCTGCTCTACGTGGGAGAGGCCTACGAGCTCCACATGGTGGGCGGTCGTGTGCTGAAGATTGAAGGGGACGCGCAGACCCCTGTGGCCAGCTGGTCGGACCTTCGCGACCTGCTGATCAGCGCCAACCTCCCCGAGACCCAGGGCAACGGCGCCCTGGTGAAGGGCTGGATCGGCCAGGGTTGCACGGGCAAGACCTGCAAGGGCGTGGCGCTGCCGGCGCCCACCGAGTTCCTGCTCAAGTTCACCGCCCCGACGGCGGACCCGACCGAGGCTCCCGAGTAGCCCTCCCCCGCGCGCCCCACGCGGCCGCGCACGCGCTCCTCTCCGTCGACACGACCCGCCCGCTGCGGGCGGAAATCCATGGCCCGCGGCGCGCTGGAGATGAAACGCGTCGGTCGCGCTGCTATGGTGCGTCGGCCAGAGGACACGCCATGCCCCGATTGCTCATCCTGTTGCTCGTGGTTACGCTCGTCGGTTGCGGGGACGCACCCGTTGAGCCGGCACCCGACCCCGAGCCCGACACGCCCGTCTTCACGACGCCGGACGTGGAACCGGCCCCGACGGCGCTGCGCCGACTCACGACCGCGCAGTACCACAATGCGGTGCACGACCTCTTCGGCGCAGGGGTCGTGGTTCCCCCCGGCCTCGAGCCCGATGTCGAAGATGGGGGCCTGATCGCCCTGGGCGCCTCCGTCGCGACCGTCTCCCCCCGCGGCGTCGAGCAATACGAAACCGCCGCCTACTCACTGGCAGAGCAGGCGATGGCGACGCCGGCAGTGCGCGCCGCCATCGTTCCATGCAGCCCGGCGGGAACCGACGACGAGGCGTGCGCCCGACAGTTTGTCGAGTCCTTTGGACTGCGCGTCTGGCGCCGCCCTCTCGACGGTGAGGAGGTCTCCATCCTCGTGGACATCGTCCTGGAGGCCGCCCGCGTACGCGGCGAGTTCCACCTTGGGCTCGAGTACGGAATCGCGACCTTGCTGCAATCGCCGAACTTCCTGTTCCGGCAGGAGCTCGGCAAGAACGGCACGTTCGACAACTACGAGATGGCGTCGCGGCTCAGCTTCCTGTTCTGGAACACCACACCCGACGAGGCACTGCTCGCCGCTGCCGCCGACGGCGACCTGTCCAGCGACGAAGGATTGCGGGCACAAGCGCAGCGCCTGCTCGACTCCCCGCGTTCCCGCGACGGCGTGCGCAACCTCTTTACCGAGATCTACGGCCTCCACGCGTTGGACTCGCTGAGCAAGGACCCCACGCTCTTCGAGCACATGAGCCCCGAGGTGGGCCCGGCGGCACGGGAAGAGACCCTTCTGGGCATCGAGCACCTGGTTTTTGACCTCGAGGGCGACTTCCGCGGCATCTACACGACCCGCACCACCTTCGTGGATCGCAAACTCGCCAGCATCTACAACATCCGCGCTCCGGCTCGGGAGGGCTTTGGGCAGACCGAACTCCCCGAAGACGGGATCCGAGTCGGCCTCCTCGGTCAGGTCAGCGTGATGGCACTCGCCTCGCATCCCGTCAGCAGCTCTGCGACGCTCCGCGGCGCCTATGTCCGGGAGAAGGTCCTCTGTCACGAGATCCCCAACCCGCCGTCCAACGTGGACACATCGATACCGGAGCCCACGCCGGACGCCCCCACCCTGCGCGACCGTGTCACCCAACACCTGGAAGACCCCAATTGTGCGGGTTGCCACACGCTGATGGACCCCATCGGTCTTGCGTACGAGAACTTTGATGGGCTCGGCCGGTACCGCGCCACGGACCGCGGCGCTGAAATCGACGCCACGGGCGTCCTGGACGGTGACAAATACGACGGCCCTGCCGAGTTCGCCGAGGTGCTCTTTGAGCACCAGGACACCGGCTCCTGCGTGGCCAAACATGTCTACCGCTACGCGACCGGCCACGTCGAGACGGAGGGAGAGCGCGAGGTCATCGAGGATCTCTCCGCCCGGTTCGCCGCCTCGGGGTACCGCATCAAGGCGCTGCTGCTCGAGACCGTAATGAGCCCCGGCTTCCGTGAAGCCGGTGCGCCGCGCTGAGGCCCGCAGGATGAAGATGAACCGCCGCAAATGGCTTCAGGGCGTGCTGGCAGGAACCGGGCTGGTGACCGTGGGCCTGCCCGCGCTTGAACTCTTCGCCCAGGACAGCGGGTTTCCCACTCGCTTCGGGCTCTTCTTCTGGGGCAATGGCATGA
>CALBXO010000439.1 GCA_937890335.1 uncultured Pseudomonadota bacterium
CCGGGGAGATGTGGAGAGCCGCAGTGCACAGGTGACGGTGACGCGGCGCGCCGGCGCGGACAACGCGCGCATGCGCATCCTGGCGATCGGGATTGACGCCTACCTGGACCCGGCCCTGCGCCTGAACAGCGCCGGTCGCGACGCCAAGGCGGTGGCCAAGATGTTTGAGGCGCGAGGAAAAGCAGTCTTTCGCGGCGGCGTCACCGCCAAGGTGCTCACCGACGAACAGGCGACCCGTGAGGGCATCGCCGCGGGGTTTGCGTGGCTGGCGTCGCAGACGCGGCCCGAGGACGTCGCGGTGGTGTTCTTTGCCGGGCATGGGGAGACCGAGAACGACGAGTACTTCTTCATCCCTCAGGACCTCAAATACACGGGCCCGGGGTCGCTCTCGCAGCAGGGACTGTCCCAGGGGGCACTCCAGGCGATGGTCAAGGAGATCCCTGCGCGGCGGGTGATCATGTTGCTGGACACCTGCAAGTCGGGGAAGTTGACCGACGCGTTTGGCAGCCGTGGCTTCAAGATAAAAAAATCGCTGACGTTGTTCAGTCAGACCACGGGCACGTACATGGTGGCCGCGTCCACGGCGCAGCAGCTCGCGCTGGAGGACACAAAGCTTGGCCACGGCATCTTCACCTACGCCGTGCTCGAGGGGGTCAAGGGGGGCGCGGACTACGACGGCGACGGCCAGGTGAGCATCCGTGAATTGATCCTGTACCTGGACGCTGAGGTCGCACGGATCTCCAAGGAGAGGTTCAACCGCGAGCAGTATCCTGTGGCCTTTGGCACCGGGCGAAACTTCCCGTTGGTGGCCACGCAATAGCCGGGTGTGGAAATTTTGGTCGGTGTGCTAGTGTTTGGGCCACGTTTGAGGGAGTGCCGCATGCGAAGAATTCAAGCTGTCATCGTCGCCGCTGTCGTCCTGGGACTGGCTGCGCCGGCGTTCGCGGACAACGTCCAGTGGAACCGCAACAAGGGCGACTGCGAGTACGTACTCAAGGCGCCGGACAGGTACCCACTGGACTCGGTGCTCGAGTGCACGCAGCTGTGGGAGCAGTACCGGGACGTGTCCGGCATGTCGCCCGACGAGCGCTCGCTTTTTGCGCGGGGCTTCTCCTGGCTGTTCATCTACGGCGACCAGACCCAGAAGGGCGTGGCCCAGGGCGCGCTGTCGCGCATTGGCAAGCCCAAGCCGCTGGTGTTTGACACGCAGCGAGGCTGGGTGGACCCCAACCTCGAGGTCCTCACCGATCCGCTCAACGACCCGGGGACTGGGAACGACACACCGAGGACCGGTCCCGAGCTGCGTCCGCTGCCTCGCCGCGAGGTCAAGGCGCCCTCCAAGAGGGACGCCAAGAAGGCCAAAAAGGCCAACAGCAAGGGCTTCAAGGCCTATAAGAAGCGCCGGTATTCCGAGGCGGCCGAACACTTCCGCGAGGCGCTCCAGCACGACCCGTTCTACGTGAAGGCCAAGTACAACCTGGCCTGCAACCTGGCGCTGCTGGGCGACAATGACGGCGCGCTTCAGGCGCTGCTGGAGCTGCAGAGCTGGGACGCGGGTGAGGCCCGCGGCTCGTTCAACAAGGCGCGGGCGGACAGTGACTTTGAGCGGCTGCACGCCGACCAGCGGTTCCGTCGTCTGGTGGGGTTGGTGCGGATCCAGCTGCTCAACGGGGCCGACGAACCGGGCCTGTTCCACGTGGGTCGCATTCGCAAGGACCTGTTGGCCCGCAACTACTACATCGCCCAGTACGGGTACGACCGGTACACGCGCAAACGTCCGCTGGTCTACTACCGCAAGGGCTATGAACCGCAGGCGCGCCTGGCCAAAGACATCGTGGCCAACCCCCGTACCGCGGTCATCGAGATCAAGTGGAGCTCTCCGTTTGACGTGATCATCGTCTGGGGTGACCCGGACGTCGCCTCCCGCGAGGGTGTCAGCGGACCTGTGGTCCAAGGCCAGCCCGCGCGCAAGGGAGACAACGCGGCGGGTGAGTTCCTCGGCAAGATCAACGACGCCAAGGGCACGATTGAGGAGGGCGGTAAGACCGCCACCGAGGCGCCCGACCTGCCGGGCGTTGGCGGCAACTGAACCGAGCCTCCGTGGCCGTCGTTCGTCCGCGCACCGTCGCCCCGCCCGGGCGGCGCACGTCAGATGCTGGCTGGGGCCGACGGAGTGAACGCCGCGTTTGTTCAGGGTAGCCGTGGTCAGGGCCCACCGCCTGCAGAAACGTCCTAGACGTAGCCGTGATCATGGGGCACGATGCCAGCCATGATCGACGGGATTACCTACGTGCCGCTGTCCGACATTGGGATGGAGCGCGAGGAGAACCAGGACTACCAGGGTCACGACGTGACCCCGCATGGCCTGCTGTTCATTGTCGCAGACGGCATGGGCGGTCACGCTGGCGGTGCTACCGCCAGTCAGATGACCGTCAACCACATGAAGCGCGCGCTTCGCGAAGCGGACATCCGCAGTCCGTCCGATGCGCTCGACTACAGTGTGCGCGCCGCGAACCGAGCCATTTTCGAGACGGCGCAGCGCCGTCCGGACCTGCGCGGCATGGGCAGCACCGTCGTCTCGGTGCTCATGTCCGGCGACGTTGCCTGGCTCGCCCACGTGGGCGACAGCCGAATCTACATGCTGCGCGACAAGCAGCTGATGTGCCTGACCAAGGACCACACGATGGTCCAGCGCATGGTCGACGACGGTTTTCTGACCGAGGAAGACGCGGAGAACCACCCGAGCTCCCATGTCTTGAGCCGTTCGCTCGGAGGCCGCGACCTGGTAGAGGTCGAGATGGCCGGGGCGCCGCTCCAGATGAAGGTCGGGGACATCTTCCTGCTGTGCTCGGACGGCCTCACCGGCCTCGTGCGCGACGGCGAGATTGCCAGGACGTTGCTGCAGTACGAGCTCCACACCGCCGCGCGACTCCTCGTGGACGAGGCGAACTCCCGTGGCGGCTACGACAACTCCACCATCGCCCTGATCCGCGTGGACTCGCTGCCGGTCTTCACGGCCGAGCAGTACGACCCACCCCCGCCCCGCGAGCCCGTTCCCCCGCCTCCTCCGGCGCCCAGCGCCAACACCATGCAGGTCATGCGCGTCAGCGACGCCGCGATCGAGGAGCTGGTGAACATCGACTCCGGCGACGACGGCGACGACGGTGATACGGAGGATCCGGACGGAACCCTGCGCGGCGACGAACCGCGCGACGACCTTGAGGCTGTGGCTGCCCAGGCTGAGGACGCCGCTGGCATCGAGTCGAACGAAGGGGCCGACGACGAAGCCGAGGCGGGTTCCGCCGACGCTTTGGGCGACACGGATGATGTCACGGCGGTGGAAGCGGACTCTGCGGAGGAAGCGGCCGAAGATGAGTCGGACGAGGGTGTCAACTCCGTCACCGACAGTGACGATGGCACGGGGGACGAGGACGAGGACGAGGGGGGACACGAGGGCGAACCCGACCTCCCTGTCCCGAGCGACATGGCCCCCACCGAGGAGTGGGTGGCGCCGAAAATGGCCGCCGACGCTGGTCTGCACGGCCTCGAAGACAGCCTCGCTGCCTCCATGGAGCTGGCCCCAGCAGACGAGCCCTTGCCCGCGGACCTGGACGCTGAGCCGGGCGCCGCGATCGCAGCAGTCCTCGCTCCGGTCGATGCGTGGGCCTTGCCCGCGGACTTCAGTTCCAACGACGAAGACAGCGCACCCCGCGACAGGGAAGACGCCGAGACCGACGCAGACAGCGCCGACAGCGCCGACAACGCCGACGGCGCGGCCGACGCGGCCGACGCGGCCGACGCGGACAGCACGGACGACGCGGCCGACGCGGACAGCACGGACGACGCGGCCGACGCGGACAGCACGGACGACGCGGACGCCACCGACAGCACGGACGACGCGGACGACACCGACATCACGGACGGCGCGGACGACACCGACAGCACGGACAGCACCGACGACGCGGACGCTGCGGTTGATCTGCGGTCAGGCACCTCCGCCGAGGATCCCGACTCCACGGCGGACGTGGTGGCCAAGCCGCAGGACTCCGCCGCCGAGTCCACGGCCGAGCCGCCGGACGACAACCCCGACTCTACGGTCGAGCTCGAGCCCGCGCCCCGGCTCAATCGCCCCCCCGCCAACCCGCTGGAGTTGGCGCATAAGGTGGTCGAGGTTGACGACGACGGCCCGCGTCTCGTGCCCCACACGCGCCGTATTCCCCCACAGGTGCTCACGCCCATCGAGCCGCCTCCCGAGCCGCAAGCGGGGGTTCAGCACACGACGCTGCTCATCGTGGGCGTTGTCGCCGTCACCATCGGTCTTTTGGTGGGCGTTTTTGTGGGTCGGGCGCCGCTGAGCAACTACGAGACGCTGATCAAAGCCTCCAAGCTCAATGAGCAGAACCTCTCCAAACAGGTGGAAGATCTGCGTGACCTGAAGCTGCCGGAGATGACGGCGGACAGGGACAAGGAGCGTGTCCGGGCAGATGGTCTGCAAAAAGATCTGGAGCTGACCAACACAGCCCTGGAGACCAAGGAGGGCGAGAACACCAAGCTCGCCGAACAGCTCAAGGCGCTCGAGGCCAAGATCGAGGCCCTCGAGTCCGCACCCGATGAACCCGCCGCGCCATAGGCTCGCAGCCTGCGGCGACTGGTCGATCTTCTTCCAACTGTAAGTGGCCACCCGGCCCCGCGTTCCAAGAGCGGGGGAGAGATGACGAACGACAGCCGCCCAACAATCTCCCGTGAGGAGGAGAGGCTGCTCGTCGAGCGTTTGAAGGCCGGGGACATGGCCGCGTTGGACGCGCTTTGGCGCGCCTACGCGGACGTGGTGTTCGCCACCGTGGTGTTCCCAACCATCCCCGTCCGCGATCAGGCTGAGGAGGTGTTGCAGAACACGTTCGTCAAAGCGTTTGAGCGCATTGGTGGCTACACGTTCGATGCCCAACGCGGGATTCTGCCGTGGCTCAAGACCATTGCGCGCAATCTTGCGACGGACATCTATCGCAAGTCGCAACGAACCGAGCGGTTCTGTACTGGGTATGGCAATCATCTGGAGACCACGGGCGCTGTGCCCCTGCGACCGGACGAGGCCGTGATAGAGGGACAGGAAGCCGTTGTGATGCGAGCGCGCGTCCGTGCCGTCCTGGACAGCGGAAAGCTCAATGAACGTTACCTGGCCGCGCTGCGCATGCGGCTGTGGGACGAGCTGGACCGTGAGATCTGCGCTGAGGAAATGGGGATCAAACTCGGCACGTTCGACGTGCTGTTCCACCGGGCGATCAAGCGATTCAAGACCGTGTACACGGAGATGTACGAGGACTCATGACCACCCACGACGACAACGAACTGGCAGCCATCGCCGCGGAGCTTGCGGCCCTCGGGGAGCCGATCCCTGAGGAGATGGCCGCAGAGCTGGCCGAGGCCGAGCTGGTCTCCGAGGTTCTGGCCTCGGCGCGACTGGGTCGCGAGGCCGTCTCAGAGCTGCCCGATACACCCGCACCAGAGGGCCTGGACGCGCTCCATATGCTGCGAGGCGCCGCCGGCGCGGACGAACTCGGGGAGTTTGGCCGCCGCCGCGGACTGCAGCGGGTGCGCGAACAATTGCACCACGTCGAGGCGCAGCCTGTGGGATCGGCCCCCGTGATCGCGCTTTGGCAGCGGCGCTCCGTGCAGGCCTTTGTGGCTGCGGCCGCGCTGGTGGCCTTTGTGATTGGCGCGCTGTTCCTGACGCCCCCCGGCGTGCAACCCCCGTCGGCGCACGTTGCGGCGGCGTCGCAGCGCGCCGGAGAGCTGGAGCGGCAGGCCCTGCGGGAGCTGATGGCAGGCACCGCGACCGCCACACCGGGTGACCATGGACTGCGCGAGCTGCGCCAGGCCCGCTATGAGCTCGTGGCGGCGCGCGCGGAAGCCCGCGCAAGGAGGCTTTGAGATGTTTCCGTATCGCTGTGCGGCGGTGGCCGTGGCATTGGCCGTGGCGCTGGCCGCCTGCTCGAGCCAGGGCGGGCGTGGCGACAGGCCCGTGGTCGATGAGCGCACCGAGGCGCTCGTCTCCCTCGCGGCCGCGCACCACAAGCGCGCGGACCTCGCGCTGGCGCAGGGCGTGCGCGCGGACGCAAAGACCGAAATGACCACTCTGATCGGCGCCGCCCGAAAGGCGGGTCTAACCACGGCCGAGGCATGGGATGTGCGCTTCGACGCCTCGGGCCGACTCGCGCGCCTGCACCTCGAGGACGAGGAGTTGTCGGAGGCGGAGGCCGCCGTGGTACAGGGGCTCGACGGGGCGGACGCAGCGCCGGCGACGCTCGTGCATGGCCACCTGTACCAAATCTACGGTGATGTGCTGGAGAAGAAGGGTGACGCTCGCGGCGCCGTGGCCCAACATGGCAAGGCCATTGAGGTGTTCAAGGTCATCCTGAATCGAGGTGCCCCGTGAGAGCCGCCGCCCTGCTTGCTGCCGTGTCGATTCTAGGGACGCTCCCCGGCTGTGGCGGCGCCGCGAAGCCAGTGGTGCTACGCCAGCACGACGCCGCGCCCGCCGCCAAGACGGACAAGACCCGCGGCGCGGAGACCGAGAGGTCCGACCTGCGCGACCCAGCGCCCCGCGACCGTGGCGACGAGGGCGAGGAAGAGCTGGACGTCGCGAGGGACGAGGACCCCCGGCGCACCGTCGATAAGAAGGCCAGTGTCACCCGCGAGCGCGACGAAGCCATCGTAGACCAGGGCCCGGCGCCCGCCGCCGTGGACCCCGCGCCCGGACCCTCGGAGGACTACCTGGACCCGCCGACCGTCGCCGAGGCCACGGGTGGCGGCGGCCTTGAGGGGGACACGTGGGAGGAGTCTGCGCCCGACCCTCGCGATGAGGTCCAGGACCTTGAGGACTCCATCCGCGACGAGATCGAGGACTACACGAGCGATCACGGGGTCAAGTCCCACGCCCACCGGGGAAGCGCGACGTGCGCCGAGGTCTGCGACCTCAGCCGCGCGATCTGCAAGTCCTCCTCGCGCATCTGCACCATCTCTGCCTCGCACCCCGGCGACGGCTGGATCTCGGGCCGGTGCTCCTGGTCCAAAGACGAGTGCCGCAAGTCCGAAGAGCGCTGCACCGTCTGCAACCCCTGACCGCGAACCATTGCATGAGCAGGCGGGCTGTCGAGGCCTGAAAGCCGCGCCACGTCGCCGATGCTGCTGGGCGCCCTTTTCCTCCCCGCGCCTCTGGTGTACCTTCCGGTGAGAATCTGCTGGACGATCTCGCCCGGCACACCTCGGAGAAGTACCGATGAAGCGTTTCATGACTGTTTTGGTGTCCCTGTCCTTCCTGACTTTCAGCGCCGCGGCGCTCACCGGTTGCTGCTGCGGAGACGGCGAGGTGAACCTCGACGACCTGCAGAAGGAGCTCGATAAGGCCGAGAAGGAGGCCAAGAAGGGCGACGATAAGGCGGATGACGACGGCGACAAAGCCGACGAGAAGGACGACGACAAGGCCGATGACAAGGGCGACGACAAGGCCGATGACAAGGCCGACGACGAGAAGGCCGGCGGTGGCGGTGGTGGTGGCCTCGAGGCTGCGAGCAAGATCATGATCGCCGATGGCTGGAAGTCCCAGGCCAAGAGCGAGGCCGGTTCCATCAAGACCGAGACCTTCTCCAAGAAGTTCGCCTTCATCTCCATCACCATCGGTGACTACCCCAACCAGCTGGCCGCCGACGCCACGGTGAAGGCGTACGAGAAGAACGCCAACGCGGTCGCCAAGCAGGACGGCAAGCACGTGACCATCGTGCTCGCCAGCGGCAAGGCGGACAAGGCGCAGGCCCAGGCGATCCTGGACAAGATCACCAAGTAGTCCCGTCCTCAGACCCTGTGATGGCACCCTCCGGGCCATCACCCAGCCCGCGGAGAGACTCTCCGCGTGCCGAGTCCCATGCTCCAAGACCCCAACGCCGAACTGGGCAGTGTCACCGTGTACGGCCTGGGCTGGACCGGTGTGGCTGTGGCCAACCTGGCCGCTCGGGTCGGCAAGCGCGTCATCGCCACCGACACGCGTTCACCGGAGGCGCTGCGCGGGGCGCTCGATGGGCTCGCGTCGTCCCAGGGACTGGCGCTGGACCCTCGCGTCGAGATTCGACACGGCGCTCACCAGCCGCACGGCTCCGACGCGGTCTTGCTCACCCAGAGCGTCAAACACTTTGAGGTCGAGCATCTCGACGTACCGGTAGTGCCTGAGGTGGAGTTTGCTGCCGCGGTGCTTGCGCAGCTGGGCGTGCCCCTGCTCGCCGTTGGTGGCACGGACGGCAAGACGACCACCGTCAAGTTGGTGCACGAGTTGTGTGCGGCCCAACGGCCGACGGCAGTGGGGGGTAACAGCTGGCCACCGCTCAGTCATGTGGTGGGCGAGCTGGCCAATTCCTGCGCAGCGGGCACGGTCCTGGTTGCCGAGATCTCAGCCTTTCAATTGCCGCCGTGGAGCCGGTTCCACCCCGGCGTAGCGGCTCTCACGAACATCGCGGAGGACCACGTCGAGGAGTATTTCCAAGGCTGCTTCGACGCGTACGTCGAGGCAAAACGGGCCATCTGCCGCGGACTGACAGCGTCCGACTTTGCGGTGCTCAACATGGACGATCCGCTGGTGCGCGCGCTGGAACCGGCCCTCGCGCAGCGGGGCGTCGAGGTCATCGGGACCAGCCTGTCAGCCCGCGCGGTGGCCCACCTGTCCAGCGCGGCCTATCGCCACAACGGTGAGCTGCGGGTGCGGTTCCGAGGCGCGGAGTCCGGCGTGATGGCGTGGGATGACGTGCCGCTTGTGGGGGACCACAACGCGGAGAACTGCCTGACGGCGCTGGGAAGTGTGTTGTCGCTGGATCTCGACATGGACGGGGTTCGTGGGACGCTCAAGGGATTCTCTGCGCCGCACCATCGCCTGGAGCACGTCGCCCGGGTGGACGGCGTGGACTACTACGACGACTCCAAAGCGACCAACGTCCACGCGAGCCTCGCGGGTTTGTCCGCGTTTGGCGCCAGGCCGCTGGTCGCGATTGTCGGCGGGGTGGACAAGGGCCTGGACCTCGGTGGGCTTGCGCAGTCGCTCGCGTCCCGCGCACATACGGTGATCGTGATTGGTGAGCTGAGGGCGCGACTTCTGGACGAGCACCGCGACGTCTTGGGCTACGCCGTGGAGGCGGACAGCCTGGAGGACGCGGTCACGATCGCGCGCCGCGCGGCCCGTGAGGGGGACGCGGTGGTCCTGTCGCCCGCGTGTTCGAGCTTCGACATGTTCCGCAGCTATGCACACCGCGGTCAGGTCTTTCAGGACCTTGTTCGCGCGCTTGGCGCTTGACAGGCTGGCCCCCACGCACGAATTCAAAGCCTCGCGCTGGGCGCAAGGCCCGGTGAAACTCGACGCGAGAACCTCATGAAGCGCAGCCTCTCGGGCATCAAGCCAACCGGCGAAGCCCCCCACATCGGCAACTACCTGGGCATGATCCAGCCGGCCATCGCACTCCAATCCGAGTACGATGCCTTCTACTTCGTGGCCGACTACCACGCCCTGACCACTGAGCGCGACGCGGACCTGATGCGCCGCTCGACGTACACCACGACGGCAACGTTTCTGGCCTTTGGGCTGGACCCGGAGCGCGCGGCGTTCTTCCGGCAGTCGGACATCCCAGAGGTCACCGAGCTGACGTGGCTGCTCAGCTGCGTGACCACGATGGGGCAGCTCGAGCGCGCCCACGCGTACAAGGCCGCCAAGGACCGGGGTGAGGCGGGCGTCATCAGCCACGGCGTCTTCTGTTATCCCGTGCTGATGGCCGCGGACATCTTGATCTACGACTCCAACGTCGTGCCGGTTGGGAAGGACCAGGTTCAGCACATCGAGATCTGCCGGGACATGGCGCAGCGCTTCAACCACCTGTTTGGGGAGACTTTCGTCCTGCCGGAGCCGCTGGTCGATGAGCGCGTGATGACCATTCCGGGGATCGACGGTCGCAAGATGTCCAAGAGCTACGGCAACGACATCTCCGTGGTGTTGCCGCCCAAGAAGCTGCGCAAACGGATCATGCAGATTGTCACGGACTCGACGCCGCTCGAGGACCCGAAGGACCCGGACAATTGCAATGTGTTTGCGCTGTACAAGCACTTCGCCGACGCGGAGCAGCAGGCCGAGCTGGCCGCGAAGTACCGCGGTGGCAATTTTGGGTACGGTCACGCCAAGCAGGCGCTGTTTGAGGTTGTCGATGCCCACATCGCGCCGTACCGGGAGCGGTACGACGTGCTGCGCGCCGACGAGGACTACCTGGAAGACGTGCTGCGGGCCGGTGCCGCCAAGGTCAGGAGCAAGGCGCAGGAGGTGCTCGACAGGGCGCGGCACGGCGTCGGCTTTCCGCGCAGGTTCACGCCGTGAGCCCGCGCGGGCGCAACGCGCGCAAATCGTACCGCGACCTGTTGGTCTGGAAGCGGGCCATGGACCTGGCGTCCAGCTGCTACACCCTGTCGGAGTCCTTCCCCGAGCGCGCATTTGGCAGCCTCACAAGTGATCTGCGGCACGCCGTCGTTCAGATCAGCGCCGAGATCGCCAAGGGGAACGGGCGCTTCCGCGCCGAGCAGTACATCTTCCACCTGTCCGCCGCCCACGGAGCGGTCTACGAGACCGAAACCTACCTGTTGCTCGCCGTGAAGCTGGGCTATATCGAGCACGACGCGGCGCGAGACGTTCTGGCGTTGACGGAAGAGATCGCAGGGCTCATCGAGGACCAGCGCGACCAGGCGGCCCGGTAGCCTCGCCCCTCCCGGTTCTCCCGATTTCAGAACGAGCGCCTCGGTGCCGATGATCCCGGCATGAGCGCTGTTTCCACGACCCAATCTCCCGATCCCAAGCTGGCTGCGCGCTGGCTGGCGAGGCTCGACTCCGGACAGACCGTACGGGACGAGGTGCTCGACGCTGTCCGGGGCGGTACGGCACAGACCCGCGACCTGCGCGGCATCCGCGCGATCGGCGAGTCGCTGGCCGGCGTGGACCTGTCGGGGTTCGACCTGCGCGACGCGGACCTGAGCGGCGCCGACCTGACGGGGGCCCGGCTCGTGCAGGCGGACCTGCGCGGCACGGTATTGCACGGCACCAATCTCACCGACGCGGAGCTTCTCGCTGCGGACCTGTCCGGTGCCAACCTCACGGAAGTGCAGGCGCCGCGCTGCGGCTTTGGTCAGGCCACGCTCGAGGGCGCGACGATGTTCAATGCGACCCTGGACGGATCCACTTTTCACGGGGCGAACCTGAGTGGGATCGATCTGCGGGCGGCCTCCATGCCGGGAGTTCGCATGGTGGAGGCCAACCTGACCGGTGCGATGTTCGAGGGCGCACAGCTTCAGAACTCGGACATCACCGGGTGCGTCATGTCCGACGCCGTGTTTGACCGCGTGGATCTGACCGGCGCCCAGGTGAGCGGCGTGCGCGGGTACGAGGACGCGTCCTTCATTGGCGCCCGGATACTCGGCGTGGACTTCTGTGGCGCGTACCTCGTGCGCCGGTTCATCATGGACCAGAACTACCTCCACGAGTTCCGGGGTCAGAACCGGATGTCCGCCGCTGTGTATTGGGTGTGGTGGGCCACCTCGGACTGCGGACGCAGCTTCACTCGCTGGAGCCTGTGGACTGTGCTGATCATGTGCCTGTTCGGCATCGCGTTTCAGTTTGTGCAGATGGACTACGGCGACTACCAGACGCCGCTGAGCAGCTTCTACTACTCGGTGGTGACCCTCACGACCCTCGGCTACGGCGACGTACTTCCGGCGTCTCTGCCGGCGCAGGTGCTCGCAATGGCGGAGGTCGTGATTGGCTACGTCATGCTCGGCGGTCTGCTCAGTATCTTCGCGAACAAGATGGCCCGGAGGGCGGACTGATGTTCGGTTTCTTCAAGAAGAAGAAGGTGGACCCGCGCAAAGAGCTGGTCGCAGTTCTCGGTGAGCGGGAGCTACCCAGCTTTCCGGCGATCATCATGCAGGCGCTGGCCAAGCTCAGGCACCCGGACAGCGCGGTGCGTGATGTCTCGCATATCATCGCGTCAGACCCCGGCCTCTCGGTGCGTCTACTCAAGACCGTGAACTCCGCTGCGTTCGCGTTGCGGCGCAAGGTGGACAATGTGCAGCAGGCGTCGGTTCTCCTCGGCAAGAGCCGCGTGGAGAGCCTCTTGCTCAGCGTGGCGGTGAAGAGCGCTCTGCCCAACGAGCCGGACTTCGACACCGTTCACTTCTGGCGGACCTCGGCGCGCCGCGCCGCCACCGCGCGCGCACTCGCGCAGCTGCTCCACCCCGCGACCCAGGCCGAGAGCTTCAGCGCGGCGCTCCTCCAGGACATGGCCGTACCGATGCTCTTCCAGGCCAGAAAATCCGAGTACAAGCCGGTCCTGGAACACCATCGGAACTCGGAGCACTGCCTGACGCATCTGGAGCAGCCCGAGTTTGGCTGGGACCACACGGAGGTGGCGACCTGGATGGCTGCGGAGTGGTCGTTTCCCGAAGTGCTGGCCTGCGCCATCGGCGGGCACCACGGCGACGGGCTCGTCGAACCCATCGCCCCGCCAGCGGTGAAGCTGGTCTCGAGCATCCGTGACCCGGCTGGGGAGGAGTACCACGACGAGATCGTGACGACCGTCTCTGAGCTCTATGGTGTGGGGACAGACGCCGTGGTCACCGTCCTGACGGACGGCGCGGAGCAGGGCCACCAATTGGCTCGCCTGTTCCTGTAGGAAGGTCCGGATCCCTCCAGCCCAACAGGCGAGGGAATGGGCGGCCACAGGTGCGGCCGCCCACAGGCGATCTAGCGCTCTTCGCAGGCGTCGCCGATGCCGTTGTTGTTCCCGTCTTCCTGATCCGGGTTGCTGACGCCCGGGCAATTGTCGCAGACATCGCCGACGCCGTCGGGCTCGTCGCCCTCGTTGTCGGTGATGTACAGCGCGCCCGCCTCGACGATGCTCTCGCCGATGTACTGGTTGTACAGCGCGAAGCCGTCCGTACCGTCCGCGTTCTCGACCCCCTGCGTGTGGTCGTCCCGGTTGGTCGCGCAGTCCAGGCACTGCACCTCGATCTCGTTGCTCGTCTCGTGCAGGACGATCTGGAAGCTCACGGGGTTGTCGTTCGGGAAGTGCGGTACGCCGTCGAACTCGACGATGAACTCGCGGTTGGGCGCTTCGCCGACGATGCCGTAACTGACGCGACCAATGGGGTTGTTCTCCCCGTCGAGGTTCCCCGGATCCAGGTCCTCCCACCAGCCCGCGATGAGGAGGTTGGGCTGGCCATTGCTCGGGATGGCGCCAGCGCCGACGCCGGTGGAGGTCTCTTCCGTGGCGAAGCTGATGAAGCCGTTGGAGACGATGTCCACGATGGAGTAACTCTGGCCGAAGAAGACGACCGGGAAGCCCACGTTGACGGGGTCGCTGCGCTGGTCGTCGCGGAGGGTCACGGTCGTGCCCTCGAATGGGCGCCACTCGAACGGGATGCTCATCCCGGCCGCGACACTGTTCTCGCTGTCCGCCTGGTTGGTGTTGGGGACGAGCGGGCAGTTGTCGTCCTCGTCGTTGACGCGGTCGCCGTCGTCGTCGAGGTCACAGCGGTCGCCCTCGCCGTCGTCGTCGGTGTCGAGCTGGTCGAAGTTCGCATCCTCGAGGCAGTTGTCGCAGACATCGCCGACAAAGTCGTCGTCGCCGTCCTCCTGTTCGGGGTTGGCGTCGAACTCGCAGTTGTCGATCTCGTTGGCGATCTCGTCACCGTCAATGTCCGGGTCGCAGGCGTCACCAATCTCGTCGTCATCCTGGTCGGCCTGATCCTCGTTGGAGATCTCGGGGCAGTTGTCACAGGCCGTACCGATGTTGTCGACGTCGCTGTCGTCCTGATCGGGGTCCGCGTTGAGCGGACAGATGTCCTCCTCGTTGGGAATCTCATCGCCATCGATGTCGTCGTCGCAGACATCGCCAATCTGGTCGTCATCCGCATCTGCCTGGTCCCGGTTGGGGATGACGTTGCAGTTGTCGCAGACATCGCCGGCGCCGTCGTTGTCCGCGTCGAACTGGTTCTCGTTCGCCATGCCGGGGCAGTTGTCACACGCGTCGCCGAGGAGGTCCTCGTCAGTGTCGGTCTGGTCGTCGCGAACCAGCGGGCACACGTCGCAGGCGTCACCGACACCGTCGCCGGGGAGCGTAATCCCCTGGAACGCCGCGCCGTCCTCGGTCACCTCGAAGACCTCGCCGCCGCAGCGGCCCTCAAGGCATCCTGCGAACTCGTCGCCGTCGCTGGTGATGCCCTGCGCGATCGTGCTGCCGTCGCTGGCGCAGTTCACACAGTGGACCTCGGCGCCGCGGGCGCCCTCGTGGATGACGATCTGGAACGAGGCGAGCGGCTCGTCGGCGAAGAACGGCGGGACGTCGGTCCAGTCGGCCACGAAGCGCCGGTTCGGGGCGTCGCCCAGGACGGACCAGCCGATGGTGCCGCCGCTGGACGGGTCCAGGTCGTTCCAATAACCGGCGACCAGGGTGTCGGGTCCGCCGCCGTCGCCGAGGGTGCCACTGGTGGAGCAGAAGGTCGCGGCGATGTCGAAGGTGACATAGCCGTTGGAGCAGACCTTGACCTGGGAATACACGGTGCCAAAGAAGGTCACGTCAAAGCCGAGGTCGATGACATCGGAGAAGCCGTCGTCGCTGAGCGTCAGCGCGTTCTCGGCCGCCGGGGCCTGGTTGAAGTCGATGGCGTCCGCAGTGCCCTCGAGCCCGCCGTCGCTGTCGAGCTGGTCTTCGTTGGGCAGGTCGTTGCAGTTGTCGCAGGCGTCGCCGGCGTTGTCCTCGTCGCCATCCTCCTGGTTGGGGTTGGCATCGAGCGGGCAGTTGTCGTCGATGTCGAGGATCTCGTCCTCGTCGGTGTCCTGGCAGGCGTCGCCGATGCCGTTGCCGTCGCTGTCCGCCTGGTCCTCGTTGGAGAGCTCCGGGCAGTTGTCACAGGCGTCGCCCGTACCGTCCTCGTCGGTGTCGAGCTGCTCTGCATCCGCGTCGCCGGGGCAGATGTCGCAGGCGTCGCCGATGCCGTCCTCGTCGGTGTCCGCCTGGTCCGCGTTGGAGATCTCGGGGCAGTTGTCGCAGGCGTCGCCCGCGCCGTCCTCGTCGGTGTCCGCCTGGTCCTCGTTGGCGAGCTCTCGGCAGTTGTCACAGACATCGCCTGCGCCGTCTTCGTCGCCGTCATTCTGGAGCTCATTGGCGTCGTCGGGGCAGTTGTCGCAGGCGTCGCCGTAGGTGTCCTCGTCGGTGTCGAGCTGGTCCTCGTTGTTGTCGGAGGGGCAGTTGTCGCAGAGGTCACCAACGTTGTCCGTGTCCTCGTCCGCCTGGTCTTCGTTGCCCAGCTCGGAGCAGTTGTCGCAGGCGTCGCCGCTGCCGTCCTCGTCGCCGTCGGCCTGGTCTTCGTTGGCGACCTCCACGCAGTTGTCGGCCGGGTCGAGAATGCCGTCGTCGTCGGCGTCAGCGCAGACGTCGCCGATGCCGTCGTCGTCGCCGTCCGCCTGGTCTTCGTTGGCGTCGTCGGGGCAGTTGTCGCAGGCGTCGCCGTACCCGTCTTCGTCGGAGTCGGTCTGGTCGCCGTTCGTGTCGTCGGGGCAGTTGTCGCAGGCGTCACCGAGGCTGTCGCCGTCCGTGTCGGTCTGGTCGTCACTGGCTACGTCGGGGCAGCTGTCGCAGATGTCCCCGGCGCCGTCCTCGTCCGCGTCGGCCTGGTCCGGGTTTGCGACGGCCGGGCAATTGTCCGTGGCGTCCGGTGTTCCATCCCCGTCGCCATCCGGCTCGCCGTTGTTGTCGCCGTTGTTGTCGCCGTTGTTGTCGCCGTTGTTGTCGCCGT
>CALBXO010000440.1 GCA_937890335.1 uncultured Pseudomonadota bacterium
CCTGATCGCAGCCGCGGCGCTTCTGTTCGTCTCGGTGTCGATCACGGGATGTTCGAGCAAGCCCAAGCCCGCCGAGGGTGACTACTCCGGCCAGGCCAAATACGCCTACGAGCAAGGCGTGGAGGCGTACGAATCGTCTGAGTACATCGAGGCCCTCAAGCGCCTCAACTACGTCCGGACCAAGTTTCCCTACAGCAAATTTGCGGCCCTCGCGGCGTTGCGCATCGCGGACACCTACTTCGCGCAGACCAGCATGCCCGACGCCATCGAGGCGTACCGGCGGTTCATCCAGCTGCACCCGACCCACCCCGATGTGGCGTACGCCCAGTTCAAGATCGGCATGTGCTACTACGAGCAATTGCCAGGGGATTGGTTCTTCATGCCGCCCGCGTACGAGAAGGATCTGGCCAGCACGGAGGACGCGGCTCGCGCACTGCAGCGGTTCCTTGAGCTGCATCCCAACAGCAGCTACGCGGACGAGACGCGGGAGAAACTCGCCGTCGTCCAGCAGCGGCTCGCCGATCATGAGTTCTTCGTCGCCACCTTCTATCTCAAGCGCCAGGAACCCCGCGCCGCGGCCATGCGCTTTGAGCGCCTGCTCGAGCGCTTCCCCGGCGTCGGTTTTGACGAGGAGGCCATGTTCCTCCTCGGCAAATGCTTTCTGATGCTCCAGGATGTCCCGCGCGCCGTGCGCACGTGGGAGGAGCTGGCCCAGAAGTTCCCGGATCACCCGTTGACGACGACGGCGACGGACTACATCAACGCACACGGGCTCGCCGGAGCCGCCTACCCAGGCGGCGAGGCGTCCACCTCTGACACGGACGTCATAGCGGACTCGAAAGTGGAGTAAGGTTCGTCCATATGAGCGGCTCGCCCCCCCCTGACAGCGGCCTCGGTCCGGAGGCCATCGAGTTCCTCAATCTCGCCATGCACGAGCTCCGTTCACCATTGGTGACCATACGGGGCTACGTGGAGATGATCGCCCAGGGACGCCTGGGTGCCATTACGCCAGCACAAAAATCTCGGCTCCGTGTCGTCTGGCGCAACAGCCTGGCCATGGACGACATGATCGATACGATGATGGAGTACGCCAGGATCGAGCAAGACCGGTTTGTGCTCTCCCGCGACGCCGTCGCCATCGCGCCGCTCACCCGACGCGCCACCACCCTGCTCGCCGAGCTCGCAGATCGTGCAGGCGTCGAGTTTGTCGAGGACATCCAGGTCTCGGATCACGTGCTGGTCGACGCAGACGCCGACAGAGTCCGGCGCGTAATCCGGGCGCTGGTCGACAACGCGATCAAATTCACCTCAGACGGACGAATCGAGGTGCGGGTCCAGGAGCGGGAGTCGGACGTACTCGTGTCGGTCACCGACACCGGTTGCGGCGTAACCGAAGCTGATCTGCCTCGGATCTACGAGCCCTTCTTCAAAGGCACCGACTCGGAGGGCGCCACCCGCAAGGGCACCGGCCTCGGCCTGACCGTCGCCTCCCATGTCATCGAGGCCCACGGATCAGAGCTCGCGTGCGATCGGCGCGATCCCGGCTGCCGCTTCTCCTTCGCGCTGCCGCTCGACTGACCCGATGGTCTGTCCATCGCGCCTCGCCCAGGACGCGACGCGGCGCCTTGACACGGGCCAAATTTTCAGTGATCAGGAAGGCATGTCCTTTGACCTCGCGTCCAGGCTCAACCCGGAACAGTACGACGCCGCCAAGCATGTCGACGGCCCGCTTCTGATCCTCGCCGGCGCCGGCAGTGGAAAGACGCGGGCGATCACCCACCGCATCGCCAACCTGATCCTCAACGCCGGGGTAAAACCCTCGCGCATCCTGGCGGTCACCTTCACGAACAAAGCGGCCGCCGAGATGAGGGAGCGCGTGGACGCGCTGCTGGACGAGGCGGGCGCCAAGATCGCGCAGGTCGACAAACCCTGGGTGAGCACGTTTCACACGACCTGCGCCCAGATACTGCGGGCATGGGGCGCAGAGATCGGTGTGGACCCTCGCTTTGTCATCTACGACGACCAGGACCAGCGCAATGTGCTCAAGCGCGTGTTCGACAAGCTCGACATCGAGCGGGACCGGCAGGCCATCGGCGAAGCCTCCGCCTACATCGACAGCGCCAAGAACCGCGCCCTGACCCCGCCGGAGGCGATGGAGGTCGCCGTGGGCCGGGAAGAGGAGCAGCACGCCCTCGTCTACGCCGCCTACCAGGACGAGCTGCGGCGGGCGGGGTGCCTGGACTTTGGCGATCTCCTCCTCCAGACCGTCGTCCTGTTGCGCACCAGCGCGGCCGCCAAACAGAACCTGCAGCGGCGGTTCTGGTACCTGATGGTGGACGAGTTTCAGGACACCAACGCCGTCCAGTACGAGCTGCTGCGACTCCTCGTGGGTGTCGAGCGCAACCTCGCCGTAGTCGGTGACGACGACCAGTCGATCTACGGCTGGCGCGGCGCCACCGTCCGGAACATTCTCGACTTCACCCGGGATTTCAGCGACGCCAAGGTCGTCAAACTCGAGCGAAACTACCGCTCCACGCAGACCATCCTCGACGCCGCATGGGCCGTCATCTCCGTGCTGGAAGACCGCATGGAGAAGCGCCTGTGGACCAAGCAGGAGGGCGGCGAACGCGTCGAGATCTTCACCGGACGGCACGAGCGGGAAGAGGCGACGTGGGCGGTCCGTACCGTGGAGCGCCTGGTTCATCGCCACGGAATCGGCCAGGACGAGATCGCCATCTTCTACCGTACCAACGCCCAGAGCCGGCTGCTCGAGGAGCAGTTTCGCGCCGCCGGGCTTGGCTACCGGCTGGTCGGCGGCGTCAGCTTCTACCACCGTGCCGAGGTCAAGGACCTGATGGCCTACCTCAAGGTGGCCCTCAACCCCGCGGACCGCATCAACCTGACCCGCGTGATCAACACCCCCACCCGCGGCGTCGGCGCCAAGACCGTCCAGAAGCTGGACGACCTGGTGGATGGAACCCAGACGCCGACGCTGTGGGACGCGATCTGCGCAGTCGTGACGCAGGGCAACTTCAAGGGCAAACAGCGCGCCGGCATCCTCGCGTTTCACGCCGTGATCGAGTCCATGCGGACGCAGATCCGAGACGGCATCGCCCCGTCCACGATCCTCCAGGACCTGCTGGAACACCTCGACTACCACGAGCACCTCTTCAAGTCCGACAAAGCCACGGCACAGGACCGGATTCAGAACGTGCAGGAGCTGCTGCGCGCCATGTTCGACTTTGAGGTCGAGCACCCCGACGGCGGGCTGGCCCGGTTCCTCGAGCGGACCGCGCTGGTGCAGCAGACCGACGTGGAGGCGGGCGACGACACGCTGGCCGAGGCTCCGGTCACAATGATGACCGTGCACTGCGCCAAGGGCCTCGAGTACGACGCCGTGATTGTCGTGGGTATGGAGGACGGACTGTTTCCCCTGCTGCGGCGCGACAGGAGCGACGAGGCCGTCGCCGAGGAACGACGGCTCTGCTACGTGGCCATGACCCGCGCCCGCAAGCGCCTGTTTCTGGCCAATTGTCAGCGACGTCGCGGATGGGGCGACAGCGAGGGGCGCACCACGGAGCCCAGCCGCTTCCTGCTGGACCTGCCGGATTCCCTGTACAGCTTGAGCCCGGAAACGTCGGTATCGAGCGTCGATTGGTCCGGCGCCATGACGCGGTCGCCGCGCCGCAAGAAGTTCGCTGCGGCGCGCCCCGAGCCTGAGTATGACGAGTTTGACCAGCGCGTGGAGATCGTGAGCGACGAGTGGGCGGGTTGGGACGACGATGTACCCCAAATCACCGTCGAGGCCGTGCCCATCGCGCCCCCTCGCAAGGTACCGGTAGATGGCGACCCAGAGTCCCTGGTCGGCGCGACGGTGACCCACAAAGGCAAGGTCGGCCAGGTGTCGCGCTACGTGATGGGGCGCGGAAAAAAGGCGCTGTACAAGGTCGCATTCCCCGGTATGGACCACGAGCCCACCATCATGCGAATGGCCCTGCGGCTGATGTAACCACACGCAGGCTCGCCCCCAAGCGGCGCCCTGCCGGTCTCAATCCCGCGCAGTGACCGGCGCCCCGTCATCGGTTTTCGTCGCCGCAAGCACCGCGCAGGCCACCATGGCAACCACGTCCAGCACGGCCACCACATAGAAGCCCGTCTGCGTGTCCCAGGCCTCGACAACCTCGCCGCCGACCCACGACCCCAGGCCGCCGCCCACACCAAACACCACCGCCGCGAAGAGACCCTGGACCGCACCCCGGCGCTCCGCGGGCGCAAACCTCCCCAGCTGCGCAATGCTCGCCGCGTACCACGCGCCAAAGCTGAAGAAGTGGAGCACCTGCAGCGCGATCAGTGTCGTGGGGTCCGTCACGATCGCCATCCCAACCCAGCGCAGCGCGCTGGCGCCCATCACGGCCACAAGCATCCAGCGTCCGCTGCGCCCAGCGACATAGGGACGCACCACAAACAGCGCCAGCACTTCCGCAGCAATGGAGACGAGCACCGCGAGGCTTGGCACGGCGATGGAGTGGCCGAGCGACCGCGTGTGCAGGCTCAGGTAGACATTAAAGTACATCATCCCCGCCCAGTGCAGCGACTGCACCGCCATGAACACGAGCAGACCCGGCGACCCGGCGACCGCGATCAGCGCCCGCCACGACGGACGAACCGTGGCGGGCTTGTCCCGCGGTAGAAACAGGGTGAGCACTGCCATGAGCCCCGCGAAGACCAGGAACAACGGCACGCTGTAGAGCCCGGCGGTCTCATAGCTCACGTCGCGCGCAAGGAGCCCAAAGACGGCTGTCATGCCGCCATAGCCAACGCTGCCCCAGACGCGGATGACGCCGTAGCGCGTCGGCCCGACCCGGCGCACCGTGGCAGCGTCGAGCAGCGGCACGATGGCGCTGCGCGGCACCGCGCTGAGCCACATCAGCACGGCAAGGCCCACAAACCCGGTGACGAACGGCACGCCCAGCAAGAACGCCAGCGAGAAGATCGCCACCGACTGCAACATGCGGGAGGGTCGACCCAGCCGGTCACTGAGCCCGGTGAGCAGCGGCTGCGCCACAATCCCGATGACCGTCCCACCCCCAAACACCAACCCAATGTCCGCCGGCCCAAGCCCGAGGGAGGTCATGTAGTGGGGCCAGAACGTCACGAGCAGCGCCGCCGCGGCGTAGAAACAGAAGTAGAGAGCGGCGAGCTGCATCTTGGGTCCGTCAGAAGTGGCAGGGTGGCGAAAAAGATCGTTGCTCGCCGGTACGCCAGTTCCTACTTTGTTCGAGTCAGTTATGGAATGGCGGCGCTGCGAACGGCGCTAGCCATGCGCTTCACGCTCTTGCCCCGGCTGCGGACGCAGTTGGGGCAAGGCT
>CALBXO010000441.1 GCA_937890335.1 uncultured Pseudomonadota bacterium
ACCGACGAGGGCCCGGTGGAGCTTGCTCCCCTGATCGAGTACGCGATGGTCGCGCCACCAGCGCAGCTGGGCGACGGCGCAGACGTGCCCTTTTTGCCGCCAAGCAACGACTCTCTTGGTCCCTTCAGCCCGAAATCGAGCGGGCATAGATTGTCCACCCGGCCCGGCAGCAGTGGGATACGAGCGTCTGCCAGTGATCTCGCGATCCGTCACGGCAGGACCATCAGCTCCACCCGCCCCGCAGCCCGCTTTTTTCACCGAGGCTGGCGGTGTCTGGAGGCCCAGGACTTTGAGGGGGCGCGCGCCGAGTTCGTGCGGGCCATCGAGGTGCACCCAGGTCACCCGCGGTACCTTGCCTGGCACGCATGGGCCACGTTCTGCGCGGACCCGGACGAAGCGGACGCCGTAGTCAGCCGGCTGCTCCGGGTCTCCGGCACCGGCTCGGATGCGCTGGATGTGCACCTTGTGCTCGGACGGATCTACAAACGCAGCGGCGCCGTAGGCAAGGCCATCGCCGAGTTCACGATGGCCAGCGTGCTGGCGCCAGGGTGCCCGGAAGCCATTCGGGAGATCCGCCGGTACGAGAACGCGCAGGACGGTGTGGACCACAACTCCTGGTCTCGCAACGAGGGTGCCTGACTGAGACAGGAGTGCCCGCTGATTCCCCCATTTGGGCTGACCCGATCTGGACACATTGAGGCGGCGGAGGTATCCCGAAACCTCCTCGAACCGGGTGGCCAGAATGTCCCGATACCATCTCTCCCTCCTGCTGTGTCTTTTGCTCGCCGCGTGCGGCGGCGACGGAGGCGGTGATGCCGGCAACAACGGGAACAACGCCAACAATGGTGCCGACGCCGGTGACGACGCGGACACGGGAGGCGACGCGGGCGACGCCGGTGACGACGTCGGCGAAGACGTGCCACCGGACACGGACCCCGGGCCCGTCGGTGCCGAGGTTGAGGAGCACCCCGAGTGCGCCTGGACACCCGCGGCAGACCGCGAGTACAGCGCCGAGATTCGCTGGACCAGCTGGGGAATCCCGCACATCACGGGCGAGACGATCGGGGACGTGATCTACGGTCAGGCCTACGCGCAGGCGCGGGACCATGTCTGCACCATCGCCGACGCGGTCATCGAGGCCAACAGCCGCCGCGCCGCGACCTTTGGCCCCGGCCCCGGCGACGCGAACATCGACCGTGACTTCGTGATGAAGATCCTCCGCGTGCGCGAGCAGGCAGAGTGCACCATCGACGCCCAGCCCACCGAGGTCCGCGAGATGTTGGCGGGCTACGTCGCAGGGTACAACCGCTACGTGGCCGAAGTGGGCGCTGACGGCCTCCCTGAGCCCTGCAAGGGGGCGGATTGGGTCCAGCCGATCACGGAGATCGAGCTCTTCGCGTACTACCTGAGCCTGAACCTGCGGGCCTCGGGCATCGCCCTTGCGGGTCTGTCAGTGTCGGCCCAGCCGCCGGGGGGCGACTCCAAACCCGACGTGCCGCAGGAGTGGCCCAACGTCAAAGACCTGTCGCTCGGCAGCAACGGCTGGGGCATCGGCTCGCAGCGCACGGTCAATGGCCGCGGCGCGCTCGTGTCCAACACCCACTTCCCTTGGGAGGGCGCTCTGCGCTGGTACGAGGCGCACCTGACCGTGCCCGGCGAGCTGGACATCTACGGCGTCTCGCTCATCGGCGTGATGGGCCTGAATATGGGCTTCAACGACAAGATCGCCTGGACCCACACCGTGTCGGCCTCGACCCGCTTTGTGTTCTACAAGCACGAGCTGGTCCCTGGTGACCCTGAGGTCTACGTCTACGACGGGCAGCCGCGCCGGATGAAGAAGCGCGAGGAGACCGTCGAGGTGCTCCGCGACACCGGCGTGGAGGAGGTGACTCGGACCTATTACCGGAGCCACTACGGTCCCATCATCAGCATCCCGGGCTTTGGCTGGTCGGCAGGTCTTACCGCGAGCTACCGAGACGCGAACGAGAACAACCCCGGCATCATCGAGCATTTTCTGCGCATGGCGCAGGCACAGGATCTGTCGGAGTTCCAGGCGTCCCACCGGGACATCCACGGCATCCCGTGGGTGAACACGATGTACGCCGACACCGACGGCAACGCCTTCTACATCGACTCCACCAATGTGCCGAACCTCTCCCCGGAAGGCTGGGAAGCCTGGCGTGACGCATTGGGGCGCGACTTCCTGACCCAGACCGCGTGGAACTCCGGCGTCTTTCTGCTCGACGGCGCGGACCCTGTGTTCGAGCTTGTGCCCGGCGCCGACGGACGCGGCGTGGTTCCGTACGAGGAGGCCCCCAAGCTTGAGCGTACGGACTATGTGCTCAACGCGAACTCGAGCCATTGGCTGGGCAACACGGCGGAGCCGCTCGAGGGTTACTCGCGCATCTACGGCGAGGAGCGCTCCGCCCGCTCTCTGCGCACCCGGCTCAACCTCACCTACGCGGACGAGACGGGCGAAGGCACGGTCTCTGGGGAAGACGGACTCTTCGACCTCGACGAGCTCGAGGGAATGGTCTTCGCCAACCGGGTGATGACGACGGAGCTCTTCTACGACGACCTGGTCGCGCGGTGCGCCGGTGTGGAGAACGTTGAGATCGAGGGAGACACCGTCGAGATCGGCGAGGCGTGCACGCTGATCGCCGAGTGGGACCGGCGTCAGAACCCGGACAGCGTCGGGGCCATCGTCTGGCGCGAGTGGCTCAGCGGTTGGAACCGCACCGTAGACGAGCGCTACACCGTCGCGTTTGACCCAGAGAACCCGGTCGCCACGCCCACAGGCCTGGCCGAAGCGGGCGACACCGACCCGGATCCCGCACTGACCGGCCTCGGTCTGGCGGTTCAGAACCTCGACGAGGCCGGCCTGGCGCTGGACACGCCGCTGGGCGAAGCGCAGTTCACCACCAAGGGCGACCAGCGGCTGCCGGTGCACGGTGGGACGGGGCCCGAGGGCGCATTCAACATCGCGTACTACACGCCGGGTTCCAACGGGACCCTGCTGCCGGACATCCCCGTCGGCGAGTTCGTCAACGGACGCACTGGGCTGACTGACGATGGGTACCCCATCAACAATGGAAGCAGCTTTGTGATGGTGATGCGGTTCACCGACGACGGACCGGAGGGCCGGGCCGTGACCACGTACTCGCAGTCTTCGGACCCAGCGTCTCCGCACTTCGCCGACCAGACCGAGCTGTTTGGCACCAAGCAGATGCGGCCCATCCTCTTTGACGATGCGGACATCATGGCCGACGAGAACCTGACCACGGTGGTCATCAGCTCCGGCGACTGATCCCGGCCAGCGTCCGGTGGTGCCGGCGAGGACCGGCCCACAATGGACCTCGGCCCCGAGTCGGGACAGTATGGCGTCCAAACGCATCCAGCGGAGACGCCCATGACGCCTGTCACTCTCCCCTTCCTTCGTCCCGCCGCGCGCGGACTGCAACTCGGGTTTGCGGTGGCCCTGGCCGCCGCGCTCGCGGCGTGCAGCTCGACGACGCCGATTCGCGTGGGCAGCACGCTGCCCAAGGATCTGACCGCGACCGCGGGCCCTTGTCTGGAGCAGGGCACCGGATGCCGGGTGGTCGCAACGACCGCGCTCCGGCTCGGCGACGCGCGACTGGCAGGCCAGCTGCTCGTCGTGGACGCCGCGACGCGCGGTGACGATGCGGTCGCCTCCGGACGCGCCGGCCTCTGGTTGGCGCCGGGCGCCTACGCACCAAAGTCACTGCGCGACCAGCTCCTCAAGAGCGGCCCACTGCCAGTGACCCATCGCGCCCGGGAGGGATCGAGGGCGCTCGTGTTTGGCGATGTGGACGCAGACATGGACGCCAGCGCGATCACCCTGGCGCTACCCGTGGCGGACCGTGGGCTCTACGCCGCCTGGTTGGCGCACGGATCGGGGCACTCGGTCGCGGCCTGGCGGGAGGACGGCGAGGTGCGGGTCGTGCCCGCGGCGCCCCTATTGCACCTCATCGCCGGTGCGCCCCTGGCGGTCGTGGACGGCTGGGAGACGGCCCGTCTGGCGGCCCGCGCTGAAGCGGCGGCGAATGCCGGGCGCATGGCCGACGCCTGGGTGTGGCTGGGGCAGGCGATTGAGGCCGTCCCTGACGGGGCGCGTGTCCCGGCCGTGGCCAACCTGCACTTTGTTCGTTACCAGCTCGCTGACGCGGCCAACGCCAGCAGCGACGACTCGTTCGAGGCCCTGGAGGACCTGTGCGCGGCAGATGACACTGACGCCTGCGCGTACGCTCTCGGGTCGGTACTCCTGCACCACCACCGCGGCTGGAACATGGGGACTTTGCCGCTGATGTGGCAGTCGGCTGGCCCGCGCGCGGCCTGGATCAAGAACGCGCGGAAGCTGGCGCTGCGGCTCGGAGGCGACCGCGGTCGAATGTACACCTCGCTGGTGGCGGAGTTGGAATACGGCACGTCGCGGCCTGAGGGCATCTGTGATACCGGGCACGCCGACCGAACCCGGGCGCAGGGCGCGTACGTGCTGACGACCCTCCGGGAGCTCGGACGCGACGATCTGTTGACGCTGGAAGTGGCCCGGCCATTGGCGCAGGGACAGCGGCTACGCGACAAGGACATCGAGCGCGTTCTGGCCTGGGCCGACGCCCCCGAGCGGCGCTGGGTTCGGACCCGTGCGCTGGAGAGAGCGCTGATCCCTGCGGGGTTCACCGCGCGCCGCGACGACACGCAACACAAGCTGGCCACCCTCTGCACGGTCTACTTCGCCGCGCTCCGCGCCGACATGGAGGGCGACACGCTGGATGGCGCCGTGGACCGTTCCCTGGACCGGCTGCTGGGCGCTGTGACCACCACGTCTGCGTGCCCCAACCGTGCGGCGACCGAGGGCCTCACGGACTATGTGCTGGAGCGCGCCCTGGCTGCGGACGAGGGGGCCACGGCGGTGTTGGCGTTGGTGGGCCAGGCCGGGTTCGACCTGATCATCAGGGCGCTCACCGGTGGTTCGGTGCCCGAGGTGATGGCCAGCGCAGTGATGTTGCGCGACGGCCTGGCCAAGGTGGACGGCAGGTTGGGTGCCACCCCCGCGGACGAGAACCTCCGGGCGGTGCTGCGGGTCGCAGTCGGGCTGGTGGACGCGATGACCGGGCGGCCGGTGGACATCGGCCAGGTCCTGCGGGACGCGGTTCGCGAGCTCGACCCGGGCGAGGTGGATGCCGAGTTTCTGCGCGGCGCTCCAGGCATCGTCCGGTACGAGCCCGGCCTGCATCTGGGAGCGCTCGGCCTGCTGGCCCTGAGTCACTACGTGGAGGGTGACATGGCGTCGGCGGACAAGGTGCTGGGGGTTCTGCAGCGCAGCTATGCGCGCGACCTCAACGCGCTG
>CALBXO010000442.1 GCA_937890335.1 uncultured Pseudomonadota bacterium
GACGTTCAGCTCGGACGCGCCGGCGAACAACCCGCTGACCCAATACAACCTGACCACCACAGCCTACGGGCCGGGACTCGGAGCCAGAGCCTGGTTCTATGACTACATCGGGCTCGACCTGGACTACGGCTTGCGCCTCGGCTCGCCCATCAATCTTCAACTCGAGGACGGGACCGAGGTCGCGCTCGCCAGCACCCAGCAGAGGGTCATGGTGCACCTGCTGGGCAGGTACGCCTTGGACGCGGGCAAGCGACCCACCTGGTTTGGTGTGTCGGTGGGTTTCCTGTTGCACTCGATCTTCATTCAGGAGGTCGTGGTGGATGAGGTGCCCTCTCCGCTGTTTCCGACCAACACCTACAACGGCGTGCGTTTGGGTGTGGAGGGAGCAGTGGCTGCCGGCCCAGCCGAGATCTTCTTCGGTGGCTGGTTCATTCTGGGTGCGCTGGACCAGGGAGAGTATCTGAGCGGTTCCGTGACGGGCAGCACCCTGTTTGCGGCGGAGGCGGGCGTGGACCTGGAGCTGGCGGAGGGATTTGGCTGGTATGCCAAGGGCACGATTGAGAGCTACGCCATCACCTTCACCGGCGACAGCGCACGCCATCCGGACATCACAGCGGCGCAGAACGGCGATCAGTTCATCTCGGGTACCACGGGCGTTAGTTGGCGGCCGTTCTGAGGCGGTGGGCCGGATTGACGGCCGTCGTGGTCGTGCTCGGCTGGGCCCTCACGGCCTGTTCGGCGGTGCAGACGCGGGTTGGGCCGGGCGACGTAGCTTTGCTGGAGCTGGATTGTCAGCCGTCCGATGCAGAAATCTGGATCGACGGACAGTACGTGGGCAAGATCACGCAATGGCGTGGGGGCATCGTGCCGCTGACGCCGGGAGACCACCGCGTGAAGATCGCCGCTGAGGGCTATTATCCGTACCGGAGGGACCTGACTGCCAAGTCGGGCCAATCCTACCGGTTGGCGCTTGATCTGGTACCGGATCTTGAGAGCGAAGACGACGAACTAGAACGCGAGGAGGCGCGGTGACTGCGGATTTGCGCGCATTCCTGACCCGACACCGTCGGTTTTCTCGGTTGGTGGATGACGTCGACGTGACCGAGATTCGCGTCGACGAGGCGGGCGACGTCGTGGCGCGCAACGTCGCCGGCAAGACCGTGGAGAGCCCCGGTTTGGGCCGGTCGGACGCGCGGGCGCTGTTTGATGCGCTCGGAAATGCGGGGCTGACCGCGGTCGTTGAGCTCGGTCTGCATCGTTGGGTACGACTGGAGCCTCCGGATGTGCGACCCGGCGCGCTGGTGTTCGCCACGCGGGTTCGCGAAGCCCGGCGCAGTGCGGCCGCACTCGTGGCCGAAGGCTACATTGAGTCAAAACAACTCGATGAACTGCTCAACGCCGTCACCCAGGGGCGCGGCGTCATGCTGGTGGGCGTCCGCGCGGCCAGGTCACACCGGCTGATGGCCACGCTGCTGGCGCATGCGTGCGACGCCGGCCGCAATGTTGTCCTTCTGGAGCGTCACAGCACCTTGGATGCCAGCGACATGCCGCTGACATGTCTGCGCCGTGGCTCTGTCGCGGCCCATGACGAGGGGAGGGTGCTGAGCGGGATTGTCGGGAACGCGGATGTCATTGGCCTGGACGATGTGGGCGGTGACGATTGGGAGTTGGTTTTTCGGCGGCAGGGGACAGCGTCGGTCCTGGTGAGTGTCGAGGTGTCCGACCACCAGGTGGCGCTGCTGGAGGCGACACGCCGGTACCTGTCGGTGACCGGTGCGGACCATGTGAAGCTGCCCTCGGAAGCCGGTGTGCACCTGGTGGTGGCCTGCGTGTCCGAGGGCGAGACCGGACGAGTCCGGGCCGTGTACGAGATCCCAGACAAGCCGCTGACGACCAGCACCAAGTACCTCTCCCTCAAGCCTGTGGGTGGCGAGCGCAAGCCCCTGGTACCGGCCAAAGACACCCAGGAGTTGCCTCCGGTCATCGACCTCGAGGAGCCGGTGGATGGGGTGGTGGACCCCGCGCCGGAGGTCGCAGCCCGGCCGACTGACAGCAAAGCGGTCGCGAAGACTTCTGAGGGGCCCGACCCGGCACCGGATCCCGTCCGCGAAGCTGTGCTGTCCATGGTGGCCAATCCGGTGCTGGAACCGCCAACTGCCGATGAGCCGGCGGTGTCATTGGACCCCGGCCCGTCCCCGTCCAGCGCGCCCTCGAGGGCTCCGTCGGCGTCGGTCCGTCGGGTGCGATCGTCGTCGCGTGGTTTGTCCAGCAAGACGGCGGTCGAGACCGACAAGGCCGACGCACCAACAGGCAAGGCCGTCGCGTCGACCGACAGCGCCGTCGCTGGGACGGTCAAGGCCGCCGAGACCGACCAAGCCGCCGCCAAGACCGACCAAGCCGCCGTGGAGGCCGACGGCGCCGCCATCGAGACTGACAAAGCCGCGGCGTCCGGGACTGGCAAGGCCGCGGCCGGGACTGACAACGCCGCGGCCGGGACCGGCAAGTCCGAGGGCGCGGATGGCCAGGAGCCGCAGGACCCGTCGCGATCCGGGCGGGTTCGCGCGGCCCGCTCGCGGGCTTCGGCGCGGCGCGCCAAGCGCACGGAGCCCATGGCCATGCTGTCGGCTTCCCCCGGAGAAGCGGAGAGTTCGGGGGCGTCGGCCAGCGCGGAGCTTCCGCCCGCTGCGGACAAACCAGCAGACTTGAGGGCAGCTGCGGTCGCAGCATCGACGCCCGCGACGCCGGCCCAGGACGCGCCCGCCGAGACGGAGTCCGTTGGCGCCGAGGACCCACCGAAGACCAACGAGGCATCGCTGCGAATGCGTCGTCGCCTCGGCAAACCACCTGCAAGCCAGGCGTGGGCCCGCTCGGAGTCAGTAGCACGGTCCTCCAGCGATCTACCGGACGCCCGGACGGAGGAGGTGACCCCGGTGGACCGAACCAGGCCCCCCCCAGACGAAGGGACGCTGCGGCCCATGCCACGGTCCAAAGGGGTCTCGCGCAGCGCGACCGGCGGAATGGACGCACAAGATGGCCGTCGCACACCCGCCGATGGCATTCGTGCTCGCCGCTTGATGACAACGGGGGTCGTGGACCGCCTGCCTCGACCGCGCAAAGAGGACCCGCCGGAGGAGCGCCGCACCGGCGCCGTGCGGCGGCTGTCCAGGTTTGGCGGGGCCATCGACAGGCAGGCGAGCTTCAAGCCGCCCGAGCGGCCGGGGGGTGCTTCCGAGCTGCGCGACGCCGGTGTGGAGGTTCACATGGGTGGGGCCGCCGGTGGAGCGGGCGGTGGGCCAGCGTCCACCAACGGACCCGGCGACGAGGACATTGTCACCATCCAGCGACCCGCGGCGGAGCTGCTCACGCCCCGCATCCAGGAAGCCATGGACTCGGACGACACCGCGGAGCTTTGTATTGACGATCTCATGCCCAAGGTGGTGGACGAGGACGACGCGACGCGCGAACGAAAGCTGCCGCCACATGGCGAGTAGCAGCGTGCGCCGCGCGAAGGTATGTTGAAGTAGATGACCCTTCCCCCCGATCATTTCGACGACGAGTATCGCGGTGAGATTGCGCCGCGTCGTGCTGGTTTTGCGAGCTGCCTCACGATGCTGCACCCGTCGTTGGGCTACCTGTATGTCGGCCGGTCCGGCGCTGCAGGGACCATGGCGCTTGTGTACCTGGGCTACATCGCGGCTTTTCTGACCGCCTGGGCTGTGCTGGGTTTTTTCCCGGTGTTGCCGCTGGTTGTCTTTGGGCTTGGGTGGTTCGTGCTCGCCCTGACCTGCCTGCCGGGCGTGCTTCGGGCGGCACGCGAGGAGCCCGGCTACATCTTGCGCGGCTACAACCACCCGGCGATCTACGCGCTGGTCTTTGTGTTTGCCGGGCTGGTTCCGCTCCACGCCGGATACTACCTGTCCACGGAGGTCCTGTTTGGGATCGTCCAGGTCAACAACTCCAATATGTTCCCCTCGGTGTTGCCGGGGGACGTGGTGATGATCGACCGTCGGGCGTACGACGCGGCCCCGTTGGCCGGTGACCCTGTCGTAGTCACCGACGTTGACGGTTACGGT
>CALBXO010000443.1 GCA_937890335.1 uncultured Pseudomonadota bacterium
TACATAATCACGGCAGTCGTCCTGTCGTTGATTACGTTCATCGAGCTCATCGTCGTCCCGGAGTTCTGGCACCTGATCTTTGGGGACTCCGTCGCGGAGCTGCCCAATAGCGTCGTGGTGCCCTCGCTGTACATCCTGGCCATCCTCAAGTTTGCGGGTGTCATCGGGCTGTTCATGCACCTCAAGGACGACCGGAAGATCTACTCATTGCTGTTCCTGTCCCCACTGGCCATCGCGGTGATCGTCGTGACGATCCTCGGCACGTTCACGGTCATCACGTACAAGCCCTTCTCCGGCGAGACGCCCGGCATGGTGGCAGATTTCGCCAACCAGAAGGACGGGTACCAGGAGACCGAGCGCATGTGGCGCGACGCCAAGCAGGAGCGACCCAAGCCCTCCACGGCAGAGGAGCTCACCGCTGGATTCGCCGCGGCCAAGGCTGAGGGCTTTGCCAAGGGCAAGACCATCTACGACACCCGCTGCGCCGCGTGCCATCGCGCCGACGGTGGCGGCGGTATCGGGCCGGCCTTCACCGACAATTGCTACAAGAACGGTGGCACGTTGACCGAATTGGCGACCTCCATCCGTGAGGGCGTGCCCGGTACGGCGATGGCCCCCATGAAGTACGAGTATTCGTTCCCCGAGATCGAGCAGACCGCCTTTTACGTCCGCAGCCTTCGCGACGTGAAGGTGGACGGCGCCAAGGGCTGCGAGGGCGACGCCTACACTGGCGAGTAAGCCCGCACCCCTGACGCGCCCGATCTACGAGCTCCAGCAGTGGTAACGGAGCATGTGGTCCCTTCCTCACTTCATCCTCCCGGCGCACCCGGGAAACCTGCTCTACCAGCCTACGCGTGAAGTTGCGTTCTCCTCCCTGGAGGAGTGGTTCGTCTGGGACTTCCACGAGAGCATCTTCCTCGGCACGGTCGCCCTCGTCGTGCTCTACACGGTGGGCGTCACCCACTGGCGCAAGAAGTACAAGCTGTCGGATACGCCGGTGTCGACCCGGCAGGCCGTCACGTTCTACGGCGCAATGGTGCTGATGTACCTGTCGCTCGACGGCCCGCTGCACCACCTGGCCGACGAGCTGAGCTTTGCCATGCACATGGTGCAGCACCTGCTGCTGCAGATGGTATGGGCGCCGCTGTTCATCCTCGGGCTGCCCGGCTGGCTCATCAAACCGCTGGTTCAGAAGGACTGGGTCAAGCGACTCGGCCGCACCCTGACGCGGCCCCTCTACGCGTCGATGCTCTTCCAGGGCTGCATCTGGATCTGGCACTTCCCGCCCATCTACGAGCTCGCCCTGACGAACCACCCGTTCCACATCGCCGAACACCTGCTTTTCATGGCCACGGCGGTGATCTTCTGGTGGGTGATCTTCAGCCCCATCGAGGAGACGCCGCGCCCGAGCCACGGGTGGCAGATGGTGTTCCTGCTTCTGAACCTCGCGCCCATGAAGGCACTCGGCCTCATCATCACCGTCCACAACGAGCTGCTGTACACCTTCTACTCGGTGCAGCCACGCCTGTGGGGCCTGACTCCCATTGGCGACCAACGCGCGGGTGGGTTGCTGATGTGGGTGGTGGGCGGTCTGCCGCTATGGGCGGCGCTCGCGTATGTGTTCTGGCACCTGCGCCGAAAGGGCGAGCCGGACAAGGGACTCACAGGGGTCCCACATCTGGACGCCCAGATCCTGGCGCGTCGCCAGGCAGAGGAGGCCCTCGGATGATGACTCGCTCCCACGCGCCGCAGCTCACACGCTGGGTCGCCACCCTCTCGTTGCTTGTCCTCTGCGGTGCCGGCTGCAAGGAGGCCCAGCGGCCCGCCCACCTGCCCGAGCCCAAGGCCCCCTCGTCCGAGCCCACGACCGTGTACGCGACACCAGAGTCCGGGCGGATGCGCGTACCCACCAGCGACGGCAAGGCGTGCTTCGTCGTAGGCTTTGAACCGGCCAGCCCAAAAGTGGGTGAGCTGTTCCTGGCGCATACGCAGGTCCTTGGACCCGGTTGCAATGGCCCGCTGGCCGAGGCCGAGTTCAGCCTCGATGCCACAATGCCGGACCACGCCCACGGCATGGTCACACGCCCCGTTCACGAAGCTGCGCCCGGCACCGGCAACTGGACGACCAAGGGAATGAAGTTCCACATGCCGGGGTATTGGAAGGTGGACCTGAAGGCCGGCGAGCATGCTGCGAGCCTCAATTGGAACCAGAGCGCAGCTGCGCAGTGACCCTTCCCAAACCCAGCCGGCCAACACAGCTGCGTCCCCTGCGTTGCGCCGACGTGTCAGTGGGGGGCCCCGCTCGACTGCGCGCGCCAATCGGCCACCGCCGCCCCCTGCTTCGCGCAGCCTGGCGCGCGGCGTGCGCTGTCGGTCTGGCCTGCGCACTGGGCGCGTGCGAGGCGACGCCGGCCCCGACCGCCGTCACCCCCGAGGAGCTCGCCCTCATCCAGAGCCTCTCGCCGCCGCCGACCATTCCTGCGAGCCCTAGCAACCGCTACGCCGACAACGACGAGGCCGCCGCGCTCGGTCATGCCCTGTTCTTCGACACCCGGCTGAGCAAGAACGGCAAGGTGGCCTGCAGCACATGCCACGTCCCCGCGCTCTACTTCACCGACGGAAAACCCCTCGCCGAGGGGATCGGCAAGGTGGCCAAACACTCGCCGAGCCTCTTCGGTTCGCACTTTGCCCCGTTTCAATTCTGGGATGGCCGCGCGGACAGCTCCTGGTCACAGGCCCTGGGCCCCCTCGAGGCTCCGACCGAACACGGTTTGACGCGCCTTGCGGTGGCCCACCTGATGGCCAGACACCACGCAGAAGCCTACACCGCGGTCTTTGGTCCATTGCCCGATCTGTCCGATTCCGAGCGATTCCCTGCCACGGGGCGCCCCCATTCCTTGGATCCAGCGCACCCCGAACACCTGGCGTGGGGCTCCATGGCGGAGTCCGACCGCGACGCGGTCAATCGCGTCTTCGCCAACACGGGAAAGGCCCTGGAGGCGTACACGCGCAAAATCGTCCCTGGCCCAGCCCCCTTTGACGCCTACGTCGCCGCCCTCACCGCGGGCGACGCGACCGGTGGTGGCCACATGAAGCCTGGGGCGGTCCGCGGGCTGCGGGCATTTGTGGGCGATGCCCAGTGTATCAACTGCCACAACGGCCCGCTGCTCACAGACTTTGCCTTCCACAATCTCGGTCTGCCCGGAGACCGCGACCTCGGACGGTCAAAAGGCGCATCCCAGGTCCTCAAGAGCGAGTTCAACTGCCTGGGTCCCTACAGCGACGCGGACGGGAAGTGCGACGAGTTGGCCTATCTCGACCCAGCGTTCGAGGACTTCCGTGGCGCGTTCAAGACACCGTCGCTGCGCAATGTCGCCAGGACCGCACCGTATATGCACGCCGGCCAGTTCGCGGATCTTCCGGCCGTGATCGACTTCTACAAATCGTTGCCTGGCGAGCCGCAGATAGGCCATCGCGAGCTGGTTCTGAGCTTGCTGTCCACCAAGGTCGCCACCGCGGATCTGGTCGCGTTTCTCGAGTCCTTGACGGGGCCGCTGCCGGATGAGAAGTGGACCCGGCCCCCCGGCCCGAGGACGCCATGAACAAGCACAGCCTGCTCCTTCTTCTGGTCGTGGTGGCGTCGAGCGCCTGCTCCAAGCCGCCCCCGCTGGACGACCTCGGTACAGTCCCTGAGTGGACGGCGACGAGCCAGACCGGGGAACCCGTCGGCACAGCCCAACTCGCCGGCAAACCCTACGCCGTGAACTTCATGTTCACCTCGTGCCCAAGCTCATGCCCACCGCTGGCCAAGGCCACAGGCGATCTGCAGCAACGCGTCAAAAAGTGGTCCCCCACGCCGCCCCACGCGGCGCATCTTGTGACCATCACCGTGGATCCGGAGAACGATACGCCGGAGAAGCTCGCCGCGTTCGGGGAATCCTACGAGGCGGACCCAGCCATGTGGAAGATGGCGCGGTCGGCGTCCTACGCCGACATGGAAGACCTCGTCACCAAGGGCTTTTTCCTGCCGATCATGCGCCGCGACCTCCTCAAGGCCAAGACCGACGAGGAGCGATTGGCCCTGCTGAAGAATCCGACACCGCTGGACACCGCGCACAGCGTCCACTTCATGCTGATCGACGGCGAGGGAGTCATCCGCGGGCGCTTTGACAAGTCGGACGACGGACTCGACCGGCTGGACGCCGCCCTCAAGCACCTGGCGGGCCAATGAGAGTCCAATTCAGCTGGAAGCTCACGGTCGTCCTGATCGTGATCCTCATGGTCGTAGGCAACCTCGGCAGCTGGCAGGTGCGCCGGTACAACGAGTCCATCGAGACCATTGATCACTACCGCGTGCAGCATGACGAGCTGCCGCCGCTGACCAGCCTTGATGTGCCGGACGGCGAGCAGCGGCTCAAGTACCTGCACCACCGGCGCGCGAGTTTTGAGGGACACTTCGTCCCCAGCGAGATCCAGCTCCTCACCGCGCGCTACAAATTCCAGATTCCGGGCTACGGCGTGCTCATCCCCACCAGGGTGAAAGACAAGAAAATCCTCGTCTACATCGGGTGGGTGCCGCGCGACAACCTCAAGGAGTACCTGGCCACTCTGGACCCCGAGAAGCCGGTCACAGTCAGCGGGCGCCTGACCGCCGGGGACAACACCGGCAACGTGAGCGACCCGGCCGGAGAGCACCTGGGCCACACCACTTGGCGAGAGACCAACCTGGCGGCGCTCAAGGAGCGGATTCCAGACTTGGAGGACGACGTGCTCCTGCAGGCCGGTGAGCCCGCCACAGGCAAACAGATCAGCATCGAGGACTATCCGCTGGGCGGCTACAAAGGCCCCTGGCACGTGCCCCCCTCTCGACACGTCGAGTACGCGATTCAATGGTTTGGCGTGGGTGTGGCCGCAATTGGCGTATACTTGGCCCTCACGTTTCGGCGCCGCAAGCGCGAAGAGGAAGACGAGCCTGAGGCCGCCGAGTAGTCGGCCGGCAGCCCCGGTGCCTGGAGGGGCCGATGATAGGCAGCAAAAAGCCGGTCGTATGCGTTGCTGTCGCCCTGGCGCTGTGGCTGTCCGCATGCGCCACGCCGCCAAAGGTTGAGTCCACACCAGCCTCCGAGCCGAACGCGCTCGAGCCAGCGGTGGAGCCGGAGACACCGGAACCCGCAGCAGAACCTGTGACCGCCCCCGACACCTCCATGCTGCCGCCAGTGACCGACGCGTGGGACCCGTGGCAGGCCTGGGCCGACGAGCAGGTCGCGCCGCTCGCGGATCATGTCGCGCCGGCAGAGTTCATGCACGTGCTGCACGCCGACGGTCCCATCGCCATCGCTGGCACCATCGCGTGGCCCGAGTCCCCGGACGCCCCGAGCGAGTCGCAATGGGCGGCGCTGCTGCTTCGGTACGGCCAGACCACCGTCCATCGGTACTCGCCCCACGCCGTGATCCTGGTCACCAGGCTGCGGCCGGGCGCCACCTCACGCGCCGCCCGGCAGCTGGCCGGCCAGCGCCTTCAGGCGTTCTCCGCCCAGGGCGAGGCCTGCAAGGGCAGCGCGGCGCAGCCAGTGGAAGTGCTTTTTCTGGACCACGACATGTACGAGCCCGCGCCGGACGAGCCGTTTGACCCGTGGGACGAGCTCGGCTCAGCGCTCGCGATCTCCGATTTTCTGCGCAACCAGGGCGCCCACAACCGGTACGTGGGACTGCCGCTGAGGACCCAGGACGCGTGCGCCGACGCAATCTGGGCGCGGCGCGCCGCCAAGGACACCCCTCGGATGGCGGTCGTCAATGCCGCCACCGCACCGGAGACCGAGCGAGCGAAGCGGGATCTGATGGACAGCGCCCCCTCCGAGTTTGCCCGCGCGCTCTTCCATCGCGAGGGCTGGGGCGACCCCTGGTCGATCGAGGCGTTCAATCTCCGGCGCGGGGCCAGCCGTCACGTGGACCCAGCGACGGACCCGGTGGTCGTCAGGGCCGTGGTCCCGGCGGAGGGCAAGCGGTGGATTCTGGCCGCCGCGCGCGGCGGTCACCACTACTGTGCGAGCCCCGCGGTCGACTTGTTTCGCGCATGGGACGCCGCCGGCTGGAAACCGCTGGCGCGCCCGGGGCCAGGGTCAACGGCCATCCCGACCGCTGTCATCGACGTCGACAACGACGGCATCTGGGAGATCCTTGAGCGAGGTCCGGGTGGCGCCACGCTGCATTCCCTGCAGGACGGCCTCCTCATCGAGCGGACAATCCCCGTCACACCCCACTTCTGGGTTAGCTGCTGACGCCCGCGCGGGCCTGTGATAGGCAGAGAGCGTGCTTCTCTACCGTACGCTTCGAATGGCGCTGCGCGGCGCGCTGGGTCTCTACTTTGTAGACATCCAGAGCACGGGCCGTGAATTGATACCGCGCAAGGGTCCCGTGATCCTGGCCGCGAATCACCCCAATAGCATCATGGACACGGTGATACTGGGGACCCAGACGCACCGTACCGTCTCGTATCTCGCCCGCAGCGGACTGTTCAAATTCTTCCCGGTGCGCTGGCTCTTCAACGCGTGCGGCGTCATCCCACTGTTCCGCGCACAGGACGATCCAACGCAGCTACACAAGAACCAGGGCAGCTTTGACCGGGCGTTCGAGGTGCTCGCCGAGGGCGGCTGCATCGGGATCTTCCCCGAGGGTAAGAACGCGCCGGAGCGACACGTCCAGGACATCAAGACGGGGACCGCGCGAATCGCGCTCGGTGCGGAGAAGGTCGCGGGCTACGGGCTTGGCGTGAAGATCGTCCCGGTGGGCCTGAACTTCGTACGCCGCGACCGCTTTCTGAGCAGTGTCCTGATCCGTTTTGGTGAACCCCTGGACACCGCCGACTTCGTTGCGCAGTACCAAGAGGACGAGCGCGCCGCCGTACGCGACCTGACACAGCAGCTCCTGGACGGCATCCGCGACGCGGCCACCCATATGGAAGACGACCGCACCGTGGCGCTCGCACGCGACGTGTACGGCATCTATGGCAGCAAGCTCCTCGGCGATCTTGTGGACGACTGGGGCTCGCGCAACAACCTCGCAGGCCGGATGCTCGACGACGTGCGCTCCGAGCACAATGTGCGGACGAACCTGGACGACATGTTCTGGGTCAAGCAGCGCATCGGGGACGCCATCGCCCACTTTGCCAAGGCGCAACCGGATCTCGTGGAGGAGATTGAGCGCCAGGTGGAGCTCTACAAGTCCCACCTGGCCCAGTCCCGCATGCGCCACGATTTCATGGACAGGCGCCCTGAGACGCTCAGCGTGCGCCGCGAGTCCATCAAGTTCACCCTCTACGCGATCCTCTTCGCACCCATCGCAGCCTGGGGCTTTTTGTGCAACGCGCCGGCCTACGCGGTGATGCGTCTGGCCGCCCTGCGCGCCCAGGACGAGGCGCAGAGGGCGTTTACGGCATTCCTGGTCGCCATCGCACTGTTTCCGCTCTACTGGTCGGCGCAAGTCTACGGGCTCCTCGCCCTTGGGGCCCCGTGGTGGCTTTGCCTGTTGCACACCGTCGCCGCCCCCCTGGCAGGCTTCTTCTTCCTGCGCTACCGCCGGCAGCTGCTGCGCTACCGCCGGCGCATTCTCACCCGCACGCTCTTCCTCAATGATCGACGCATGGTCGTGAGCCTCGCCGCCGAGCGCCAGCGCCTCCTGAACACCTTTGACGAGCTGCGCCGGAAGTTCGTCGAGTCCACCGAGTCGAAGTTCGACGAGCACATCAAGACATGACCAAGATTCAAACGGGTTCGTTCAAGGTCTTCACCTACAAGGCAGGCCTGTTGGCCCGCCTCGCCCACGATCTGCGCCTGAATCTGGGCAAGTTCGAGGTCACGTACGACGCGGGCAAGGTCACCGCCCGGTTCTGGCCCGAGTCACTGTCCGTGGATGGGTCCGCGAAGAAGGGGACGGTGGACAGCACAACGCCCAGCCAGTCCGACAAGACCAAAATCCACGGCACCATCACCGACACGATTCTCGAGACGAGAAAGTACCCGGAGATCGTCTTCGAGGGGACGGGAGACGACGGCACTGGCAAGGTGCGCGGGGACCTGACCCTTCACGGGCAGACCCATGAGATCGAGCTGACGGTGCGCGAGTCCTCGGGCGCCTACACCGGCGCGCTGGACCTCGTGCCGAGCCGGTGGGGCATCAAGCCGTACAAGGCGGTCGGGGGCGCGATCAAGCTCCAGGACAAGGTTCGTGTGGAGTTTGAGATCTCCTGACCGGGCCTCACCGGGCGAGCCGAAGCCTACGCCTTGCCGTAGTGGGACAGGAAGAAAGTTGCGCCGAGCAGCCCGCCGTGGAAACAGGCCAGGTCATACTTCTCGTTGGGTGAGTGCAGCCGGTCGTCGGGCAGACCAAATCCCATCAGCACGCTCGGAATCTCCAGGATCGTACTGAAGTCCGCCACCACCGGGATCGAACCCCCTCCTCGGATGAACACCGCCTCGGCGCCAAACGCGTCCGTCAGCGCAGCGCGCGCAGCGCCGACCGCCGGGTGGGTCGTGTCCACCACCACCGGACGACCGCCGTGCATCCGCCGGAAGGTGACCCGCACCGAGTCCGGCGCGAGCTTGCTCACGGCCGCCTCCATGAGGTCCTCGATCTTCTCCGGGGTCTGATCGGGCACCAGCCGACAGCTGAACTTGGCAGTGGCCTTGGCGGGCAACACCGTCTTGGCGCCCTCGCCGGTAAATCCACCCCAGATCCCGTTGCAGTCCAGCGTGGGACGGCCCCAGCGGCGCTCGAGGGTGCTGAAACCGGCCTCGCCGGTGAGGGTCTCCGCGCCGCAACTGGCGCGCCACACCTCATCGCTGTGCGGCAGCAGCTTCCACGCGTCGCGCTCCTCCTGCGTGAGGTCGCGCACGTCGTCGTAGAATCCAGGCACGGTGATGTGGCCGTCGTCGTCCTTGAGGGCGGAGATGATGTCACAGAGCACGTTGATGGGGTTGGCTACCGTGCCGCCATACAGACCGGAGTGCAGGTCGTGGGTCGGGCCCTCGACCGTCATCTCAAAGTAGGACAGGCCGCGCAGTCCGTAGACGATGGCGGGCACGCCCGGGGCGAACATGGACGTGTCAGAGATGACGACGACGTCGGCCTTGAGGCGCTCCTTGTTGGCGCGGATGTAGTTCTCGAGGTTCTTGCTGCCAACCTCTTCCTCACCCTCGATCACGTATTTGACGTTGACCGGGAGCCGACCGTTGACGGCCATATGCGCCTCGGCCGCGACGAGGTGCGCGTACATCTGCCCCTTGTCGTCCGTCGCCCCGCGGGCGTAGATCCTGCCCTCGCGCACGGTGGGCTCAAATGGACCTGTGACCCACTCGTCCAGCGGGTCCGGCGGCTGCACGTCGTAGTGGCCGTACACCAGCACGGTGGGTGCGCCCTCGGCTCCCAGCCATTCGCCGTAGACGATGGGATGCCCAGGGGTGTCGTGGAGCTCGGCGTGTACACCAGCCGCGGCCAGTTTGTCGCGCACCCACTCGCCCGCGCGGCGCACGTCGCCCGCGTGGTTGGGATCCGTCGAGACGCTGGGAATGCGGAGGAGATCAAACAGCTCGCCGAGATGCCGTTCGGCGTTCGCGTCGAGCCAGGTACGGAGGTCTTTCATGGCGTGCCCGTGGGGTTAGGAGTCCAATTGTTGGCGACCCTGCTCCAGCAGTTGGGCAGTGTCAACCTCGGTCGCCTGCTCCCGCTCACGCCCCTCACGCATGGCGTCGACGAAGTCGGCGTAGGCGAGCACCTCCGGGCGAGATTCCCCTTCGGCGGGAAACGACCCGAGCGGGTAATCGGTCAGCAGGGCCATCCCCAAGACCGACAGCACCCCGGTGTCCACGTAGCGCGTGGGCCCCTTGGGCTTGAGCCATGCGTCGCCCAGTTGCCCCTTCATGTAGCCGGTGTAGGTCGCGACCACGTCGCCCAGCAGTACGCTCAAGTCCCGGCCACCGGGTGCCACGAGCTCTGCCAGGCCCTCGCACAGCCCCACATACCGGCTGAAGATCGCCTTCTGGACTGGATCGAGTTCGCCGCGAAACGCGGCCTTGTTCAGCGTCTGGATCGCGATCTTGACCTCGTCCGCATACCCACGCGCCGCCGAGGCGAGCGCAGCCGCATACACCGCGGCCGCCAGGCCGAGCAGCTGCTGGGGGTGCATGATGGGCTGCCCGCGCAACGCCGGTGACAGCGTCTTGAGCTCTGTCGCCAGATCCGGGGTGGCAAGCCCTCCCAGCGCGGTGACGAGCGGGAGTCCGTACGCGGCCGCGAGGCGCTTGCACAGGTCCACCTGCCCACCCAGAATCCCGCACTCCACGGGAACGATACGACGGGTCAGCAGCTGCTCGTAGGCAAACCGCGCGAGGTGCTGGCCGGGATCGATGCCGTAGCAGCGGCCCGCGTACCACAGGTCCGTGACGACCTCACCGGGGTCCCACCCCGCCGCAAACCGCAAGTGGGCGCGGGCGACGAACGCGCCGGCGTACGACGGCTCGAGCTTCTCGTCCTTGTACTCCACCTTCGCGCCGAGCTCGGTGAGCATTCGCTCGGCGATCTCAAGGTCGAGGCCGGCAACTCGCGGCTTCAATTCATCTTCCATCGGGACTCCGGGACCTGGTCGGGGGGTGCAGTCTGCCAAATCCTGCGGGGGTTCGGAAGTGGCCATGGGGCGCAAAACCGGGTTTGCGAAGCAGCGCGCTACCGATTGCACTCCGCCAGCCCCGGCGGAGCCTCTGGGAGGCGGAACTTGCGCCGGTTCTTGTCGAACCAACGCGTCCAATGCCAGCAGGCGTCCGCGCGCGACCAATTGAGGCTGCGCGGCCAGTGGTCGCTGAGCCGCATCAGAGTGCGTTGCGCATTGTAGCTCAGGTGATCGTCGTCACGGATGGCCGGGACGATGTCCCAGACTTCGTCCACACGGATCCGGCGCACATCGTAGCCGCGCTGTCTGAAACCCAATGAGAGCCAGAACTCCCGGTTGCGCTTGCCGTGCTCAGCCAGCCAGCCGCGCCATGCCTCGACGCCGTGCTCCCGGTCGTCCTGGGACAGATCCGGACGCGCCCACGGCACGCCAAATCGATGGTTCGTCAACCTGCCCAACGCGCGGGCTGCGCGCGCACGCAAGACCGGATCCGCCGACGCCAGCGCTTCGATCAGGGCGGGCACCGGCTCGGGCCGTTCCAGGTTCGCAGCGGCTTCCACCGCCGCCAGCCGCACGGAAAGCTCGCGTTCGGACAGGTCGATGACCACCCCCTCAAACAGCGGGCCGTCCACGGCCACGTCTGTCTCGCTGCCCTCCGCGACGAGCGCAAACTCCTCGTCGTCCGGCCGCTGGAACGACGCCACGAGCCGCGGCGGCATGGGGCCGGCCAGCCGCTGGTCATACGCCGTGTCTTCGATGACGGAGGCCAACATCCGCCCAGCGTGCACGCCACCCAGGTCCTGCGCGGCGTAGACGAGGTCGCGCTGGACGGTGGCCACGTCTTCCACCTCGAACCGGGCCGCCAGCGCCTGAACGTCTGCCTGCACCCCCATCGCTCCGACCGCCTTGGCCGCGGCGCTACGCACCCGCGGCGAGGCATCCCCCAGACGACGGGCGATGTCGGAGGTGCGCGCGCGCGCCCTGAGCAGCGTCAGCCGTTCGATTGCGCGGGCTCGCTGCTCGGGAACAGGGTCCTTGAGCCGAGCGACCATCTGCGCCACCCGCTTGGCCTTGGCCCCCTCGAACAGCGCCACGCCGGCATGTGTCCGCCCACCGTTCTCGCACCCCGCCGCCACGTCCTCGCGCGAGCAATACACCCGGATGTGGAGGTGATCATTGTGCGGCGCAGCCCGGCCCGGCTGCCCGAGAATCGCATCCGCCCGCGCGAGCAGGGCCGGCCGAACCCCGCTGCGCCGGGCATGGGCCATGAGTTGGCGCTTGAGCGGGTTCGCGATGAACAGGTACTGAACCTGCACGCCCTCGTAGGTCAGCAGCGCCTCCACCACCGTCCACGTGCGCGCGGCATCAAAACGATAATACCCGTCGTACTTCTCGCTGAATCCTTCCGAGTCGAGGTGCACGAGACCCGGCGGGTCCACAGGCCGCCCCTGCGGGTCCGTGTAACAGAAGGCGATGTCCGCATCGCGGCCACTGTTATGGCTCACCGAGTAGGGGATGTCCCCGCCGCGACGGCGCCCGATGTTGCCGAGCCACAACAGGGTCCCATGCCGCGCGTAGAGCGCGTCGGCGGAGTACAGCAGCGCATCGATGAGTTCGTCCGTGCCGTACATCAGGCTGCGCGCGCGCTGTCGCTCCAGGATCGCGTACGTCGGACCCGGAAGTGGCAGCTGCCGGCCCTCCACCAGGTACCCGTTGGTCACCGTGCCCACGGAGACGGAGACGTCGGAGGGTTCGTCGTCCAGGAACGGGTGGTAGTGGTCTTCGAAAGGCTCAACAAGCTCGTCAGCGGGGAGCTGCTGCGGCTCGGGAATCCTCGGCGTCAACGACACATCGACGGCGGTGGCTGGGCGGAATACCGGTGCCGGGTCCGGGACGCGGGGCGCGGATCGCGTGCAATACCCCAGGGCGAGTCCCGCCACGATGACGCCGGCTGACGCCGCAACCTTCTTTCCGTGCCGCCTCATGTCCATCCGCACATCCCAGGATCCAACCCGCCAGCGCCGCCCGAAATTCGTGGACCGGCAGGCTGCAGCGCGGGAATTGCCTGCGTGATCACAGCCGGAAACACGGGCGACACACTGCGTCGTTCCGGGTCCGGCTCAGAACCGGACCTCCACCGCCACGCTCGTCGGCCCAATCAACCAGCCGACGCCCGCTTCCTCTTGCCCGTCGAGGTAAAACAGGAAGCCAGCGGCAGTGCCCGCGGCGAGTCCGAGGCCAAATGTCGTCCACATCAGCGCCGACTGGCTGTCGTAGTCGTCCCGCAGCGACCTGTACTCCGACTCTACGCGCGTCGAATTGGCCCGGTCGATGGTGTCAACACGTTGAACAGCGAGGACGGCGCCCGTGCCGATCAAGGCCACTGACAACCCTGTGGCGACCCAAGCGTAGGTCGTGAGGTTCGAACTCGACTCGGCGGCGGGCTGCGCCCGCTCCGGACGCACCGGGGCCTGCGTGAACCCAAAGCTGAGCGCCGCCGACTCAAATGCCTGCACGTTCGCCGTCCCGCGTTTGTCCTGGCCGCGCCAGGTCGCGACGACGGTATGGGTTCCAGGTGCAATCTCGCCGGACTCGTCGCAGGCCCATGGCTGGCCGTCCACCTCCAGCGTGATGTCGGGCTGCGCACAGACGACCCGCAGTCGTCCGGGACAGCTGGCGTTGAGCTCCGCCCGGTACTTTTGGGCCGTCTCCCGCACCAACTCTGCGGAGGGCTTGGGTACAGCGGGAGCGTCGGGCGCCCGCTCGTAGGCCTCCTTGGCCCCCTCGCAGTCGCCGCTCTTCTGCAGGGCGCGGCCCAGGTTGAGCCAGACAATGTTGAGCTCGCCCTCGCGGTTGGCGGCGCGGAACAGCTCCGCGGCCTCCTCAAACTTCTCCGCTGCGTGGGCGTCGAGGCCCTCCAGGAGCAGCTTGCGCTGTGCGCGCGTCGCCGTGGCCGTCTCCTGCGCCATCGCAGGTGCGGCGGCGAGCAGGACGGCACAGAACACCACGGTCAGATGAATCCAGGTCATTGGGCGATCCCGATGCCAGTGTTGGAGCTTGCCTTCTTCTTCTTGAGCGACACGGAGAACCGCGGGGCATCCGCGGCGCGCACGCGTACCTTGCGAGAGTGGTAGCCTCGGGCCTTGAACGTCAACTCAACGCCTTTCACCGGAACCCGCAGCGCCAGCGGCGTGTAGCCCAACTTGGCGCGGTTCGGACCGTACACGGTGGCCCCGACGGGTGTGGAGGCCAGCGTGACATCCACCGCGGTCGCGGCGCCCGCAGCCGCAGCGTCCACATCGGGAGCCGCGTCTGCGCCTGGGACGGCACCGGCGTCGGCGACTTCCGGGCTCCCGTCTTCGGTCCCAGCGCCGTCGCCCGACTCCCCTGGCGCGGGCTCGTCGCCCACTGCGTCCGATGGCGGCACGCCCACGTCTGGCTCTGCAACCGGGGCGTTGGACGGTCCATCCGCGACGTTGCCCTCAGGAACTCCCCCCTCCGGTGGCGCCGCGAGGTCGGCGATGTCGATCACCGTGACGGGCTCTTCCTGTGGGGCGTCGTCTCCCGAGGCGAGCAGAAAGATCACACCCAGAACGACTGCGACGAGAATAATGAGCGCAAGAACGGCGGCGCCCACGGCGAGCAGCAATCCAAATGCTCCGGCGGACGCGCTGGTGTCCGCCCGCCCCGGCTTGGGTTCGGGCTCCTTGCCGGCCCGGTCCGCCGCTACGCGCGCGTCGTACTCCGCCACGACATGGGCCGGCATCTCCATGGCCAGCGTCTCGCCCTCCCATGGGTCGGCCCCATCGGGTCCAGGCACGACGGCGACCGGCCCGGGCTCGGTCACCAACTGCCCGGCCACAGAAAACAACTCGCGTGAATCGAGGGCCTCGGTTCGCGCCGGTTCCGCATCCACCGCGCGCGAGGGGCCATCGAACGGCGTCGTGGACGCGAGTTCACCCGCGCGCAGTTCGACCCGTTCGCCATCGACGTCTGCGGTCTCCTCTGGGGGCGGGTTCACGGAGGTCAACAGCACGCGCGGTGCGCCGCGCTCCAACGCGGCGAACCCCTCCAATGACAGACCGCGCAGCGCGTCCGCAAACGCGTCGCAATGGTCGTAGCGGGCGTCCGGATCGCGCGCCATGGCGATCGCCAGAACCTGGGCGAGGGGACCCTTGAGCAGCGCCTCGGCTACCTCCATCTGCGCGAACCGGTGTCGATTGGCAGCCGCGAGCACATCGTCCTCCACGACGACGCGCTCCCCCATCATCATCTCCGCCAGGATCAACCCAGCCTGGTAGACGTCCAGCTGCGGCGACACCCGCTGCTGCACCAGGTACTCGGGCGCGAGATACGCCACGGTCCCCACCACCTGGTTGCCCATGGTCATTGCATGGGACTCGTCCTGGAGCCTGGCGACGCCGTAGTCGAGCAGTCGCAGTCGCTCGTCGTCGGTGCCGCTGTCGGTCACAAAGAGATTGCCGGGCTTCAGGTCCTTGTGAATGATTCCCAGCTCATGCCCTTCCCCCAGCGCCTCCAGGCAGGGCAGCAGCAGCTTCTGGGCGCGCGCCGGCGCCATCGCCCCGTTGCGGGCAAGCTCGTGTTTGAGGCTCGCGCCGGCGAGGAACTCCATCACGATGAAGGGCTGCTCGAAGTCGCTGGTGACGCCGATGTCGTAGATCGTCACCACCGCGGGGTGACGAATGCGGGCGGCCGCTTTGGCCTCCTGACGGAAGCGACGCAGGTTGAGCGCGTGCTCCTCATCCGCGGTGCCGAGGGCGTGGACGTTGAGCACCTTGATGGCCACGTCGCGCTCGATCATCAGATCGTGCGCTTTGTACACCGACGCGAAGCCGCCCGCTCCGATGAACTTCTCGATCCGATAACGCCCGTTGATGACGGTATCGCTCTGGAGAATTGAGGGGGGCCGGGCCATGGCGGGGATGATACGTCTACCCCGTGGCAGCGGCAAGATCGCGGCCGTCGCGTGACGCGGGCCGCCGGCGTGTTTATGATCCACCCATGAACGCTTCCGTCCGAATGTACATCCTCAATTGGTGCGGCTACTGCCACGCGGCCCGCCGCCTGCTCGACAGCAAGGGCGTCACCTACGACGTCGTAGACGTGACGGGGGACGACGACACCCGTGCCTGGCTGCGCTCGACCACCGGGAGCGGAACCCTGCCGCAGACCTTCGTCGGGGATGAGCCGCTGGGCGGCTACACGGACCTGGTCGACCTCGACCGCACCGGGAAACTCGACAAGCTCCTGGTCTCGTGAAGATCGCCCTGGCCGCCGACGAACCCTACGCAGTCCACGACACGATCGCGGCGGAGCTGACCCGTCGCGGCCACCTCGTTGAACGGTTTGGCGCAATCGCGACGGGGAACGACGCGTCCTGGGTCACCACGGCCAGGGCGGCCGCCACCGCCATTGTGGACGGCGACTGCGACGAAGGGATTTTCCTGTGTTGGACCGGCACCGGCATCGCGATGGCGGCGAACAAGATCTTCGGGATCCGCGCCGCTCTCTGTGGCGATCCCGGCACCGCCGCCGGAGCGCGGGTTTGGAACCACGCCAACGTCCTGTGTCTCTCCAACCGCACACTGTCCCCCGATATGGCCCTTGAGATACTCGCCGCGTGGTTTGACACGGACCCCGGCGACAAGGGGATAGCGGGGGTCCGCGAGCTCGAGAGCCTGGACACATCCACACGGTCACTGGGGGTTGCCCCGCCCACTTGACCCGGTCGGCCACGCCGGACACAGTACATGAGCTTGGCGGGCGCCCCAGGCAGGGACCATGGCGCTACGCATCTTCCTCATTCTCACCTTGGCGACTCTCTCCGCCTGCTCGACGGATTCCACGGACTCCGCCTCCGCAGACGACGTCGCGCACACCCCAGACGGGGGCGCTGACCTTCCGGACCGCCCCGACGCCGTGGTCAACGACACCGACCCGCCCGACACCGACGCTTCACCAAGCCCGGACGCCGCCGCCGACACGCCCCCCGCCTCGGTCTGCGGTGACGGGGTCCTGGACGACGACGAAGACTGTGAGGACGGGCAACCCGTCGGCGTGGCCTGCACCGACGTAGGGTTCCACCGCGGCTGGGTCGGCTGCTCCGAGTGCCACTTTGACACGTCGGGTTGCTACGCCGAGACGTGCGGAGACGGCGTAGTCCAGGACGGGGAAGCGTGCGACGACGGAAACCTGGACGACGGCGATGCGTGCGCCCGCAACTGCACCGACCCCGCGGCTTTCAATCGCATGGACCGCGAGATCGCGGCGCTGATGGAGCGCTATGAGATCCCGGGAGGCGTCGTAGCCGTGACCTGGCAGGGGCGACTGGTGTTTGCCCGTGGCTACGGCACCGCCGACGAACACGGCGCGCTGCCCACCGACGAGGCCGCACGCTTCCGCATCGCGAGCCTGTCAAAGACCGTCACGTCCGCTGCCATCCACCTCCTCGTCGAACGCGGCGAACTCAGCACGTCGGACCCGGTGCTCCCGCTGGTGGGTCCGGACGAGCTGCCGGAGGGGCTGGACCCGCGCTGGCACGACATCACCATCGAGCACCTGCTCACCCACCGCGGCGGTTTCGACCCAGACGACGACCCCATGTTTCTCAACCTCGACGTGGCAGACGCGCTCGGGATTGACGGACCGGCTGAGGCGAGGGACCAGCTACGCTACGCGCTCGGGCGTCCCCTGGACTACACGCCTGGCACACGCTGGGTGTACTCGAATCTCGGCTTTGTCCTGCTCGGGCTGGTCATCGAGTCCGTCACGAACACCGACTACGAGACCTGGGTTCGCGCCGAGCTGCTCTCGCCGATGGGCGTCCACCGGCTCGTCGCTGGGAAGTCTCGCCCGAAGGATCGCCCCGGCGACGAGACCTGGTACCACGTCACGTCGGACCGCTCCCCGTCCCCATCGGTGTTCCCGGAGGACGAGCGGGCCATCGTGCGTCACCCGGACGGTGGGTTCTACGTCGAGGGCATGACCGCCATGGGCGGCTGGACGGCTTCGGCCCCGGATCTGGCGCGGTTCCTGGTCCACATGGACGGCCTGGACACCGTCCCTGACGTGCTCAGCTCGGATACCATCGCAGCGATGACGGCCCGACCGCCCGACATCGGCGCCTGGAGCGACGACGTGTGGTACGCCCGAGGGTGGTACGTCCAGCGGCTCCGCGACGGTGGAACTCTCTGGTCCCACCAGGGCGTCCTGTCCGGCACGCGAGCCGTGATGGTTCGAGAGCCGAACGGCCTGTGTTGGCTTGGGATTTTCAACCTCTGGCCCAACGGCGGAGACTTCTCAAGCGATATGGTCGGGGCCCTTCGAAACGGCGCACGCGCGCCCTCCTCCTACCCGTCCCACGACCTGTTCGGCTTCTATCCGTAGGGGGCCTGGGGCGCTATTGGGACTGAACCCAGGCCGTCAGTGCCGAGACCGCACCCCAGACGCCGCACCAACCAACCAGGCTCAAGACCACCACAATGGCGACGTAGCCCAGGGAGAACTTCTCGTCGTCGCGGGGCAGATGGATCCGCTCCATCTCGCGCTGGTCCATGCCGGACGCGATGTCGTCAAATGCGGCCCTCACGCCGGGGTTGAGCAAGATGACCAGGCCGGATATTGCCAGCAAGACGGAGGGGACCAGGCCACAGCCGGGCGCCATCAGCAACGCCGCGGCACACGCGACAATGCCCAGACCGCGGCTGCGGTACTCCTGGATGCGGACCCCCGCCACGATCTGCACAATCGCCGCCACCGCGAGCGCCCCGCCGTAGGCGAGCGCGCCGAGCCCGAAGGCCACGTCGGTTCCCAGGCTGGAGACACCGCCAATCATGGCCGCCAAGGCCATCAGACCGCCAAGCGCCCCATGGATCCACAAGAGGTGGCTGACGCCGTCCAGCAATGCCAGAGAGCGAGACTTGGGCCGCGCCGCCAGGCAGGTCCCGCACATTCCGCCAGCAGGCGCGCCCCCTTCGGATTGTTGGGGACCGCCGCAGCTGCTGCAGACCAGGTTGTCGGGTTCAGAGGACAGGGTTCGAGCTCACTGCACGTCAGTGTAGAAGCTCATAAAATCGCCGTTCGGGCCGTCCACTGCAACATAGGTGTTGAGCAGCTCGCCACCGCCGTCCGCCCCGAGACCGCCTCCGCCACCGAGGAGGTCGCCCAGGCCGCCCTCGCCGAGCAGGTCCGGGATGGAACCAAAGATGGAGCCAATGACCGTCTCGAACTGCGCGTCACCGATGTCGAACAGGGGCTCCTCCACCAGGTCCGCGATGACATCAACCGTCAGGCCGAGATCCAGTTCGCCGTCGACTATGGCGAGGTTTACACCCATGTCCAAGGTGGTGGCCATGGTGGCAAAATGGATGGGCGCGGCGCCCGCGGGCTTGAGGTAGAACTCCAGCATCATGTCCGCGATCACGACCCGCATGGTCTCGCCGTTGTCGCCGCCGAGCCGCGCGACCGGGGGCAGCAGCGGGTTGAGGCGAATGCCGACCGCAGTCTCGCCGGGCGCGTATTGGAGGATGTCCTGGCCGACCAGCAGCGCGAAGGTGGACGCGTTCAATTCCAGGCCCAAACCGCCGCCCGCGTCGTCGCCGCCGGCGAGCGCCGAGCCGATGTCCTCCACGTGGAGGCCGCCGGCGTTCCAGAGGTTGCCGAGGATGCCGTTGACCAGGTCGTCACCGATGCTGAACCGCACCATCCGGTCGATGTTGGGGTTGTTCGGCGCTGCGCCCGGCGTCTTCAGCGTTCCCGGTGAGGGCGGCGCCTGACCGGACGGCTGCAGGGTCAGGCCGGTGTCGGCGCCAAACGTCAGGCCGCCGGGATCGATGTCGAATTGGTTCAAGTAGAGGTCCAGTGCCGCGGTCTGTCCAAAGAGCTCGAGCGGCAGGCTGATACCACCGGCGCCCAGAAGATCGCCCACGTCGATTCCGCTGATGGCCTCGGCAAACAGGCCCACGGCGAGGTCCTCTACGGCCCCCTCGATGAGACCGTCGATGATGCCTGCGATGCCATCGAGGTTCAGGTCAAAATTGTGCAGCTCGACCTCCCCCCCCTCCAGCCGGATGTCGAGCCCGCCGCGCCCGTTCTCGTTGATGTAGAGCTTGGTGCGAATCTCGGCGGGATTGACGCGGATGTCGCCGGTGATGGTGATCGGGATGAACAGAATGGTCTGCCGCGTCTCCACGTCGATGACGAGGTCATAGATGTAGATGGTCGTGTCGAAGTAGCCGTTCTGCGGGACGAGGTCGAGCTCCACGGACTCGAACGACATCCCGGTCACCCGGAAGTCGCCGGATTGCTGGCCGCCGCCGAGCAGATCGCTGTTCACGGTGCCGGCCAGCGCCGAGGCGAACCCCTTCTCCAGCACCCCGAGCGCGTCGGCCCGCAGCCGGGTGTTCACGCCGTCCAGCGCCAATTGGCCCCAGGGCTCGAACTGCCCGTACACCACGCCGCGGGTCGTGGAGCTCTTGTGGCCGGCCGCGTCCGTCGCGTCGATGGTGAGCACGTTGGCGCCAAACTCAGGCGTGACCTGCACGCTGAAGGTTCCGCCCGGATTCACCGGCACGGTCTGGCCATTGAGAGTCACCGTCTCCACTGCGGTGACAGCGTCCGTGACCGCGCCCTCCACAATGATCGTGTCTTGTTGTCCCGCTACCTGGAACGCGCCGCGGGCGGGGGATTTGATCTGGATGACGGGCCCGTGGATGTCGACACTGATGGGCACGAACACTGGCGGAAGGCCCTCTGCCTCCACGGCCACCAGCTGGTCGCCCTCCTCAAACTGCACCGTCGCGCTGAACGTCCCGTCCGCGCCGACCGGCAGGGTGTTGCCGTTGACTGTGACCTTCTCCAGGCCCTCCGTCTTGCCCTGCACAATGAGGGAGCGCCGGTCCACGAGCTGTCCGGGGGTCGGCTTGATCACCGACAGCGCCATCCCGCCCTGCCGCACGCCGGTGGGCCCCGTGGCCTTGTTCCCCTCAGCGGCCGCGGAGTCGGAGCCAGGGTAGTTTCCCGTGAGCTTGAGCTCACCGTCGCCACACCCAGCCAGGACAAAGACGGCGACAATCGTGAGCAGGTAAGCGTTGGACCTCATTTCATCTCCGGTACGAGACCCTGTGGTCTCGGTGCCATGCCCTCCCCTATCAGCAACAGGTGGGCCAGGTTCTCGATCCGATGATTACGGGGCCGACGGGCCTGTTCAGGGCCCACGGGCGCCCTGGGCGCGCCAGAGTGTCACGGTGAGAACTCCCCCTGCGTGACGTCGACGCCCCACACCGCACGAAAACCGCACTGACGCCGTCCACAACGGAGTTAAACGGGTGTTTTCAGGGATCGGCGGCGTGTTTGAGTCCCAGCGCGTAGCGGACTGCGTCTTTGGCCTTGAACGGACGCAGGGACAAGGGTTCCTGGAGCGGCCAGACGCAGCAGCGTCCAAGCTTGCCGTCCGCACGCAGGATGGCGTTGACCGCGCGGCGTGCGGCCTCGTTGGCTCCCTCCATCGTGGCCAGATCCGTGTGGGTGCGCACGTAGTCAGCCGCGAGCGTGAGGTTTCCGATCGCGGTGGTGGCGCGCGGCCTGTACCGCCATGTGTCTCGCTCATTGACGAGCAGTGGCTCCGCGTTGGCGTTGGCGCCGAGCGCCGGGTCCCAGACGATCGCCGGGTCCACGTAGGCGGCTGCGAAGGTCTGCGGGAGAACGGGCGAGGGGCCGTCGTTGAGGTGCTCGCTCAGCTGGAACCAGACCTCGTCGACGAGCTCCGCCCCCGTGCAGGCGCGGGCAGGCTTTGACCCCGTGATGGCCGCACTCCCCGGTGTGTTCCAATCGGACACGTCCACAGAGAGGACCGAGCGGATGGTACCGTCCCCAAATCCGGACATCGGGCGCGACCAGAACTGCGCCTGCTCCAGCGACGTCAACGCCCACGCGGAGTCCAGGTAGATCGTGTGCCCGTGCACGAGGTTCAGGTCCTCGTGCAGGTAGTAAATAAACCCGTTCATCCACTCCGTGTGGTGGGCCGCCAGCGTCTCGACACCCGCCAACGTGGGGTCTGCGGCGATGATGCCAGCGTGCAGCAGCGGAGCGGCCCGCTCCGCCGGCAGGCAGAGCATGAAGTGGTCCCCGCCCAGATCGTAGGTCGATCCATCGTCCACCGTGACCTTGGTGACTGCGCCGCCCGCCAGATGAATCTGTGTGACAGCGCTACCAAAGCGAAACTCGGCCCCCTTGTTCTTGAGGTGGGCGACCCACGGGTCCAGCCAGACGTCGTTGGTGGGGCCGTTGAGCAGCCGGTCGGCGCCAAAGCGGCCGCGGAACCAGTCATCCAGGTTGCGCCCGGGCTCCACGAGATCGAGCAGCAATTGCAACAGGATGATGCCCACGGTGCGCGTGCTGCCGCGCTCGGCCTGCATGGCCACCAGCGTCTGCGTCAGCCCTCGCCCCAGGAGGCGTTGGTACGCGGCGCCGCGCGTGCCTGCCCCGATGAAATCCCACCACGACCGCTTCTCGAATTCATCAAAGCGGCGCGCGTCGCAGGACGTGGCCAGCACCCAGAGCCGGTTGACGAAGAACTGGATGTCGTCGTCGCTCAGCCCCCCGGTCGCGCCAAACAACGCCTCGATCTGCTCCCTCGATCGCAGGAGCGTGGAGGGGAACTTCACGGAGAGAAAGTTCTCGGCCCCGCCAGTCTGGGCGAGCATCAGGCTCGAGGCCGGGACGAGGTTGTCCTCCACGTTGCCCGATCCGTACGGGATGCGTCGCATCGTGTCGGGCAGGTGCCGATAGAAACCAGGAAAAAAACGGAAGCCGTGCTCCGCCGGCAGGTCGGGGCGGCCCAGGGTCCCGCTGCCCGGCATGCCAAAGCTGCGCGCCTTTCCGCCGGCGATGTCGCGCATCTCCAGCACGACAACTTCGTACCCGCGCTCGACGAGCTCGTGCGCCGCGCTCAGTCCAGCTACGCCGCCCCCCATGACGATGACTCGCTTCATCGGTCGGCACACTACTGGCACCCCGGCACCGTGGCCAGTTGTTGGCACCCCTGCTATTGTGCGCGGCCATGCAAAACGCGCCCGACGTCTCCATCGTCATCCCCATCTACAATGAAGAAGGCATCCTGAGCGCATCCGTGGCGGGCCTCAGGGAGGCCCTGGCGGATTTCGATCGGACCTACGAGATCATCCTCAGTGAGAATGGCTCCACCGATTCCACCGTTGAGGTCGCGACCCGGTTGATGGAGCGGCACGACGAGGTTCGCCTGATTCGCTCCCCCATCCCGGACTACGGCTACGCGCTGCGGCTGGCCATCCTGGACGCCAAGGCCCCCATCGTCATCTGCGACGAGATCGACCTGTGCGACGTGGACTTCTACAAGCGCGCCCTGGCCGAGATCGACTCGGGCGCAGACTTTGTCGTCGGGTCCAAGGCGCTGGACCGGTCGCTGGACAAGCGACCTGCCTACCGGCGCCTGGCCACGGGGGTCATCACGTCCCTGCTGCGCATCTTCCTGGGGTTCAAGGGCACAGACACCCACGGTCTCAAGGCGTTTCGCAAGGCGGCGGTCCTCGATGTCGTGGACAAATGTGTGGTCAACAAGGACCTGTTTGCCAGCGAGCTCGTCATCCGCGCCGCGCGCATGAAGCTCGCCGTCGTCGAGATCCCTGTGCAAGTGATCGAAAAGCGCGCCCCGTCGGTCCACCTCTTTCGCAGGGTGCCCAACGTGCTCAAGGGCATCGCGCGGTTGACCTGGCACATCCGCGTCATCAACCGATGAAATCCCGCAGCGCGTGCGTCAGCGTCGATCTCGATGCGCTCGTCTGCTACACGGCGATTCACGGCCTGCCCAACCCGGAACCAGGGCCCGACCCGGTCCTCCACGCCGGCCTTCAGCGCTTTCTGGAGCTTTTTGACGCCGAGGGCATCACCGCGACCTTCTTCGTCGTCGGGCGCGACCTGGACGACCCGGTGTACGCCGAGCTGCTGCGACAGGCAGCCGGGGCCGGCCATGAGCTGGCAAACCACACGGAGAACCACCACTACGACCTGCGCAGCAAGGGGCTCGCGACCATCGCCGACGAGATCGCCGGGTGCGAGAAGCGCCTGCTGCGCCTGACGGGTCACAGATGCGTGGGCTTCCGGACCCCTGGGTACAACCTGAGCCCCGACATCGCGCAGATACTCGCCCAACGCGGCTATGTGTACGACAGCTCGGTGTTTCCCTGCCCGCCGTACTACGCCGCCAAGGGCGCGGTCATGGCCGGGCTGCGCGCGCTCCGGAGGCCGAGCCGGTCCCAGATGACCCTGCCCGGACATCTGCGGGCGCCGCGCGCGCCGTACCGGATGCATCCCGACGCGCCCTTTGCGCCCAACGCACACGGCCCGCTCTGGGAGATTCCCATGGCAGTCAGTCGACGCCTGCGGCTGCCGATCATCGGGACGACGCTACCGATATACGGCATGCCGCAATTGGATGCGGCGTTCGACGACATGTTCAACCTGGAGTTTCACGCCATCGACCTGGTGGACGATTCCGACGGCCTGCCACCGGCGCTGGTGAGCCGCCAACACGACGCGCGAACAAACGTCGCGGCCAAGCGGCACGCCTTCCGTGCGGCGTTCAAGACGCTGCGCAACAGCCACAGATTCCGGACTCTGGCGGATGCCACCGGAGCCGTGCAGCCCTGACCAATCTGTGGCGGGAGATCAGTGCTCGACGGACTCGATGCGGTACCGGTAGCCCTGCTCGGTGAGGAAGAGCTGGCGCTTGGCGGAGAAGTCCTGCTCGGACGAGTCGCGCGTCACGACCGTATAGAAATGCGCGTTGTTGACGCCCTTCTTGGGCCGCAGGATCCGCCCCAGGCGCTGGGCCTCCTCCTGCCGTGACCCAAACGTACCGCTGATCTGGATCGCCACGTTGGCGTCCGGCAGGTCCACCGCAAAATTGGCGACCTTGGACACCACCAGCACCTGCACTTCGCCGGTGCGGAACTTCTCGTACAGCACCTCGCGCACTTTCTGCGGGGTTTTGCCGGTGATGATCTCCGCCTTGAGCAGGTTGGAGACGTGGTCGAGCTGATCCAGGTACTGCCCGATGATGAGAATCCGGTCGTCCTTGTGGACCTGCAGCAGCCGCTTGAGCGTGTCGAGCTTCCGGGGGTTTGTGGCCGCCAGGCGGTACTTGGTCCTCGGCTCGGCGAGTGCATACTCGAGCCGCAGGTCGTCGTCGTCGAAGGGGACCCGGATCTCGGTGCAGGACGCGTTCGCGATGAACCCGCGCCCCTCGAGCACGCGCCACGGCACATCGTACTTCTTGGGCCCAATGAGGCTGAAGACCTCCTCCTCCTTGCCGTCCTCGCGCACCAACGTCGCCGTCAGGCCCAGCCTCCGCATGGACTGGAGGTTCGCCACGGCCCGAAAGACCGGCGCCGGAAGCAGATGCACCTCGTCGTAGACGATCAAACCCCATTGGGCATCGTCAAAAATCTTGAAGTGGACAAACGGCGAGTCCCGGCTCTTGCGGTAGGTGAGGATCTGGTAGGTCGTGATGGTGACCGGTTTGATCTCCTTGGTGTGGCCGCTGTACTCGCCCACGTCGTCAGCGGTGAGATCCGTCTTGTCCAGAATCTCATCGCGCCACTGCCGCAACGCCGTGGTGTTGGTGGTCAGGATGAGGGTGTGCGTGCCCAGTCGGGCCATGGTGCCAATGCCCACGACCGTCTTGCCCGCGCCGCACGGCAGAACGACCACGCCGCTGCCGCCGCGGGTGGTCCCACCGGCCCAGAACGCGTCCACGGCCTGGTTCTGGTAGTCGCGCAGGGCAAAGTCCGCGCCCTCGAGCGTCGGGGTCCGCAGGTCCACCTCCAACGGCGCGCCTTCGCGATACCCCGCCAGATCTTCCACCGGAAATCCGACCTTGATCAGCGCCTGTTTGACGAACCCGCGCTGCCCGGCAACCACCTCAACCCGGCCCTGGCCGGCCGAGCCGACCACCAGTGCCTGCACGGCCCGCTGCGAGCAGACCTCCTTGAGCAGGACCTCATCCTCGCTGACCAGAAGCAAGCGATCGCCCTCATCCACAAGCTGGATGCGACCGTACCTCGACATATAGTCGTCAACGTCGGACAACACATTGTCGGGGACGGGATACTTCGCCATGTTGACCATGGCGTCTTTGATCCGATCAGGTGTCAGACCCAACGCGGCAGCGTTCCACAGACTGAGCGGGCTGACCCGGTAGGTGTGGATGTGCTCGGGGCTCTTGAGCAGCTCGGCGAAGGTGCTGAGCAGGTCGCGCGCCTCCTCGAAGCGCGGCGAGGCCGTCTCGAGGAGGATCGTTTTGTCCGATTGGACGATGAGCGGATTGTCTGGTGCGTACAAGGGCCCCCGCAGGAGGTGTTCAGGACGATGAGCGTAACATCTTTTTTCCAGATAGGCTGGTGCTGCGCCATGCTCATACTCGCCGCTGGCTGCGCGTGCAACACTGAAATCGGACCTGAACAGAATCCGGCGTCCGAGTTGGGATGGCACCGCAAGAGCCAGGTGGGTGGGCCCATCGCCCATGTGCGCGAGGCCTGTGGCGGGCTGACGTGCACGCTCAAGCACCCGATCTTCGAGGAGGTCGAGTACACGGTCGACGCCTCGGACAACATCGAGGCCATATTGCTGCGCGCCCCGACGACGACGCCGCCCGACGTGACCAAGAGCCAACAAGCCTTCAAATCGACGCTCCTTGCAGTGAGCTCGGGCCTCGGACCGGGCAAAACGCTGCTCGAGTCTGGCGATCCCACCTACTGGCCCGACAGGCTCCCCGACGAGCGCGTCGTCACGGTGACCATGACCGCCGGCGACCGTACGGTGCTCGCCTTTGGTCCCACGGGGCCCGACGCCGGCAAGATCCCCACCAGCGGCGCCGCGTACAAACGCAGCGAGGTGCAGAAATACTGGTCCAAGCTTTTTGAGGCCGCCGAATTCTGACTGGCGACGGCATCGGAGGGACGTTGACACGCGCGCACGCGTGAACTACACCCTCGACCCCGATGACGAGGCACTTCCTGACAACTGCAGACTGGTCCCGCGAGGAGCTTCAAGCGCTCCTCGACGACGCCGTGGCGCTCAAGGCGAACCCTCTGCAATCTCGACTCGGCGGCAAGTCCATTGCCCTCGTGTTCTTCAACCCTTCCCTTCGCACGCGCACCAGCTTCGACCTGGGCATGCACCAGCTCGGCGGGCACGCGATCGTGCTCCAGCCTGGCGCGGGCGCATGGCCCATCGAGTTTGAAGACGGCGTCGTCATGGACGGCAAGCCAGAGGAGCACGTCGCTGAAGCCGCGCGCGTCTTGTCTCGCTACTGCGACGCCATCGCCGTGCGCGCGTTCCCGAAGTTCGAGGACTGGAGCGTGGACCGGGAGGACCACGTGATCCGCCAGTTCGCGAGGTGGGCCACGGTCCCCGTGATCAACATGGAGACCATCACCCACCCGTGTCAGGAGATGGCGCTGATGATGGCCATCCAGGAGCGGCTCGGGAAACCCGACAGGAAGAAGTTCGTCCTGACCTGGACGTACCATCCGCGCCCGCTGAACACCGCCGTGGCCAACTCCGCGGCCCTCATCTCCACCAAATTTGGTATGGATGTGACGCTGCTGTGCCCCAACAAGGACTACCTGCTCGACCCCCGCTACATGGACCTTGCGGCCCAGTACGCGCAGGAGCAGGGCGGCAGCTTCACGGTCACGCACGACATTGAGGAAGCCTACACGGGCGCCGACGTCGTCTACGCCAAGAGCTGGGGCGCGCTGCCGTACTTTGGCAACTGGGACGCCGAAAAACCCATCCGCGATGCGCACAAGCACTTCATCGTGGACGAGGCAAAGATGGCGATGACCAACGACGGCCTGTTCAGCCACTGCCTGCCCATGCGCCGCAACGTGAAGGCTACCGACGGCGTCACGGACTCCCCGAACTCCCTGGTCATCGAGGAAGCTGAGAACCGGCTTCACGTCCAGAAGGCGCTCATGAGCGCGATCATCTGAGGAAGAACATGGCCCAGACCGTCGTACTCGCCTTCTCCGGAGGGCTCGATACCAGCTTCTGTGTTCCGTACCTGATCGAGAAGGGGTACGAGGTCGTCACTCTTTTTGTCGACACCGGCGGTGTCGATGACGAGGAGCGCCAATACATCCACGACCGCGCCATGGCGCTCGGGGCCAGGGAGCACCTGACACGCAGCGGCGCAGACGCGATCTGGGACGAGTTCGTCATCCCGTTCCTCTGGGGCGGCGTGATGTACCAGGACCAGTACCCGCTCCTGTGCTCGGACCGGTACATCATCGTCAAACGCGCGTTGGAGCTGTGCCGGGAGAAGGGCACCAACCTGTTCGCCCACGGCTGCACAGGCATGGGCAATGACCAGGTCCGGTTTGACCAGACCGTGCGCTCGCTGGGTGAGTTTGAGATCATCGCGCCCATCCGCGAGATCCAGATGGAGCACACGAACGTCCGCGAGTACGAGCAGCAATACCTCGTAGACCGCGGCTTCCCCGTGCAGGCCAAGACCTCGCTCTACAGCATCAATACGAACCTGCTTGGCGTGACCACGTCGGGGTCGGAGGTGGACCTCTTCACCACGCCGGGGCCCGGCACGTACGTGCTCTGTCAGCCGCGCGCCGCGTGGCCGCAGGAAGCGCTCGAGGTCACCCTCTCCTTTGAGAAGGGCGTCCCCGTGCGCCTCGACGGCGAAGCGATCGCCGGGCCGAAGATGCTGCAGATTCTCAACGAGAGATTCGGCGCGTACGGCGTCGGGCGGGGACTGTACTGCGGCGACACGACGATCGGACTCAAGGGCCGCATCGTCTTTGAGTGCCCGGGCCTGACCGCGCTGATGACCGCGCATCGCTCCCTCGAGGAGGCGATCCTCACGCGCTACCAGAACCAGTTCAAACCGACCGTGGCCCGCCAATGGGTCGAGCTCGTGTACCGCGGCTTCTTCTACGAGCCGCTCAAACGTGACCTGGAGGCGTTCCTCGCCAGCAGCCAGCACTTCGTCAACGGCGACGTGGTCGTGCGCACCGAGGGCGGGTATGCGCAGGGTGTGGCGGTCAAATCCGAGCACATTCTGCACGCCAAAGGCGCGGTCTACGCCCAAACGGCGGACTGGGGCGTGACCGAGGCCGAGGGCTTCATCAAGCTCTTTGGCCAGAGCTCGACCCTGTCGGCCCAGGTCAACCCGCTCTACGAGCTGTGACGCCGACGCTCACGCACCTGGAACGCCTGGTCGCGTTCAACACGACAAACCCGCCGCGGGCCATCGACGAAGCGGGCCTCTTTGCCTACGTGCGCCAGGCTCTGCCCGGGTTCGCCTTCCGGTCCTGGAACCACGGGGACGGCTGCATCTCGCTGCTGGCCACCCGCGGCGCCCCGCGGCTCCTGTTCAACTTCCATGTGGACACGGTCCCCGTCGCCGAGGGGTGGACCCGCGATCCGTTCGTCCTCGGCGTGGAGGGCGACCGGGCCATTGGTCTTGGCGCCTGCGACATCAAGGGCGCGTCCGCATGCATGCTGGCCGCGGCTGCCTTGACGTCTGGCCCGGTGGCGCTGCTGTTCACCTCCGACGAAGAAGCCGGCTCCAGCCAGTGCATCAAACGCTGGCTCAAAGACCAGGCCACCGCCTTTGACCAGGTGCTCGTCGCCGAACCCACGCGCACGCTGGAAGTGGTCGCCCACCGCGGCATCGCGACGTGCACCGGTACCTTCACGGGCACACCGGGCCACGCATCGGCGGACCGCGCGCTGGACGACAGCGCCGTTCATGAAGCGGTCCGCTGGGCGGGTCGCGCGCTCGCGGCGGCGCATGAGGCCCAGACCGAGACGTTCGGGGCCCTCCACGGGATCCGCTTCAACCTCGGCAGAATTGAGGGCGGCGTGAAGCCAAACATGATCGCCGGCGAGGCGACACTGCGCTTTGGCGTGCGCCCGCTGCCCAACCAGGATCCGCTCGGCGTCCTTGAGCGCCTGTGGGCCCTGGCGCCCAACGCAGACCGGGTCCGCTGGGCCCCAGGATTCCTCGCGCCTCCCCTCCGACGCAGTCCGACACCGCTGCCCGTAGACCTGCGCACCGACAGCATCGAGGTCGACTTCTGGACCGAGGCCGCCCTCTTCTCCGAAGCGGGCTATCCGACCGTGGTATACGGCCCGGGCGACATCGCCCAGGCGCACACTGTGGGCGAGTGGGTCGCGCTCGACCAACTGAACACCGTGACTGAGACCTATGCGCGACTCATCGGGGACTGACGCTGTGAAAGCCACTCAATCCGTCATCGTCAGATTGCTGCGCAACCTCGGCTCCGGCCGCGAAGTGGAGCAGTACCTCAAGCAATTTGCCGCCCTGGACACCCAGAAGTTCGCCGTCATCAAGGTGGGCGGCGGCATCATGCAGGACCAGCTCGACGACCTCGCCGGCGCGCTGACGTTCCTGACCCAGGTGGGCCTGTTCCCCATTGTCGTGCACGGCGCCGGCCCCCAGCTCAACGCGGCTCTGGCCGCCGAGGGCATCGAGACGACCCTACTGGACGGGATGAGAGTCACCGACGAGGCCACCTTGCGCGTCGCGCGGCGGGTGTTCCGCGAGGTCGGCGAGTCGCTGGTGGACAAACTGGAGAGCCTGGGCACCCGAGCGCGCCCCATCCACAGCGGCGTGCTGGAAGCCGAGCCGCTGGACTTTGCGCGCTACGGTTATGTGGGGAAGGTGACGACCGTCCACCTGGACCCTCTGCGGTCCGCAGTGCGCAAGAGCGGCTGCCTGCCCATCGTGTCCTCCCTGGCCGAGACCTCCAGCGGTCAGATCATGAACATCAACGCGGACGTTGCGGCCCGCGAGCTCGCCCTGGCCATTGAGCCGTTCAAGATCATCTTCCTCACGCCCACAGGCGGTCTCCTCAACGAGCACGGCGGCATCATGAGCGCGGTCAACCTCGCCGAGGACTACGACCATCTGATGTCGCAAGACTGGGTCGCCGGCGGGATGCGCCTGAAGCTCGAGGAGATCCACGGCTTGCTCGGAAAGCTGCCGTACTCGAGCTCCGTCTCCATCACCAAGCCCAGCCATCTGGCCAAAGAGCTGTTCACCTACCGCGGGTCGGGGACGCTCATCCGCCGTGGTGAGCGCGTGGTCGAACACCACAACCTCGACGGCGTCGACCAGGACGGGATGAAGGCGCTGCTGGAGACGTGCTTCGGAAAGCGGCTGGTGGACGGATACTTTGAATCCAAGGAATTCTTCCGCCTCTACCTGGCAGACTCCTACCGCGCCACGGCGATCCTCACCAAAGAGGGCGGCGTGCCGTACCTCGACAAATTCGCCGTCACCCAACAGGCGCAAGGCGAGGGAATCGGCGGCTCCATCTGGCAGCGGATGCGCAGCGACAACCCTCGGCTGTTCTGGCGCGCGCGGGTGGGCAACGACATCAACGGCTGGTACTTCCGGCACGCCGACGGCACGTTCCGCAGCGACGATTGGGTCGTGTTCTGGTACGGGCTCGAGGATTTTGCCACGGCCAAAGACTGCGTGGACCGCGCGTTGGCCATCGCGCCGACCATGCTCCCCTGACAGCGTCGTCCGACCATACGGCGAGCGGGAGCAGGGACCGGGTGACGATCAGCCGTCCAGGCGCTCGCGAAGGCGCTCGAGCGCCAGATTGCCGGGCGCACCCAACGAGACGCGCGCCGCGTTGCTCGCCTCCGCCGTGCGATCCCCCAGCGTACCGAGCTCCGCTGCGACCTGGACGTAGGCATCGCGGAACGGCATACCCGCCGCCGTTAGCTCCACGGCCCTGTCCGTAGCGAACATGTCCGGACTGATGGCCGCGCGCATTGCCGCGCGGTTGAACTCCAGCGACATCGTCAGGTCCGGAATCAGCGCCAAAGCCGACAGGCCGTGTCCGAGCGCGCGCAGCAGCGGCGGCTTGGTGTTCTGGAGATCCCGGTGGTAGGCGCTGGGGAGCCCCAATGTCGCCTGGAGCTCGGACGTAGCGCCCTGCACCACCGCGTACGCCGCCCGCAGAAGCTCGACCACATCCGGGTTGCGCTTGTTTGGCATGATGGACGAGCCCGTCGTGTACCGGGCCGGCAACGAGACAAAGCCGAACTCCGCGGTCGTGTACAAGCTCAGATCCCAGGCCAGGCGGCGGACATCGAGGAGCGCCTGGCTGAGCGCCATCAACACCTGCAGCTCGTATTTACCACGGCTGTTCTGGACCGCCTGCGGGTTGAGCTGGACGCGGGAAAAACCAAGTTCGTCGGCGACACCGTCGCGATCCAAGGGCAGATTCACCCCGTAGCCGGCGGCGCTGCCCAGCGGGCACGAGTCGATCCACTGGGCGGTGAGTCTCGCCAGATCCCGGTCGTCCAAAAAAGCCTCGGCGTGCCCGCCGAGCCAATGCCCGATGGACGACGGCATGGCGCGCTGGAGGTGCGTGTAGCCCGGCATGGGCGTGTCCGCGTCCCGCTGCGCGCGCTCGAGCAGCGCGGCGGCGGACGCCTCCGTGAGTACCGCCATCTCGGCGCACGCGGCGCGCATGTACAACCGCAGCGCTACCTGCACCTGGTCATTGCGGCTCCGGCCCGTATGAACCTTCTTGCCCACATCCCCAAGCCGCTCGGTCAGCCACGCCTCGATGGCCGAATGTCCATCCTCAAACCGCTCGTCCAGGAGGAACGCGCCGGATTCAAACGCCTCGCTGAGCCGATCCAGCTCGACCACGAGGGCCTCAACTTCGGCTGCATCCAACACCCCGATGCGACCGAGGCCATGGACGTGCGCGCGGCTGGCCAGGATGTCGTGCGGCAGCAGCTGCCTGTCGAGAATCGCGTCCTCCGCGGCGCAGAAGGCCTGCACGCGCGCGTCCACCGACGACCCACCCTTGTCCCAGATCAAACTCACGCGATGCCCTCCAGCTCCGAGTACCCACAGGTCAGATTCAGGTTCTGGAGCGCCTGGGTGGCGGCCCCTTTGAACAGGTTGTCCAACGTCACCACCAGCGCGACCCGACGCCCGTCCCGGTCCATACTGATCCCGCCGATCCGAACCCCGTGATGCAAGGCCGCGTCGCGCACCTCGGGCACGTCGGCCACGACGTCAACCAGGGGTTCCACCGCATAGGCCCGTTGGAACGCGTCCACAACATCCGCCTCGGCCACGCCACCGACGAGGGGGACGGACAGGGTCAGCGTGATGCCGCGAAAGAACGGCGCCACGTGCGGACTGAAGAAGACCTCGTGGCCCACATGTCGGCTGATCTCGCGCTCGTGCGTGTGGTTTGTCAGCGCGTACGGGAGCAGGTTGTCCCGAAGCCGCACCGGATCGTTCTTGGGGCTGGGCGTCGAGCCTGCGCCGCTGTACCCGGAGACCCCAAAAACGTGCGGCGGTGCCGACACGAAGCCCGCGTCCACAAGCGGTCCCAGGCCCAGCTGCGCGCCCGTGGCATAACAGCCGGGGTTGGACACGCGGCGTGCGCCGAGGATCGCGCCTCGGTTGCGCTCGGGCAGCCCGTACACCCACCCGTCGTCAAACCGATGGTCCGCGGAGATGTCGATGATGATCGCGTCCTCACCAAGGGCGCGGGCCCACTCGGGCGCGAGCCCATTGGGCAACGCAAGCACCCAGACATCGGCCGGATTGTCGGCCACGGACTCCGGGGTCACGGTGCGGAACGTCTGGTCAAAGCCGGGGACCGGCTGTTGCGCGAGGGAGCGGCTGGAGGCAAACGCAAGATCGAATCCCCGGTGGCCGGCCAGCAGGGAGAGAAGCTCGGCCCCGACGTAACCGCGGGCGCCGATGAGTGCAACGGAGGTCGTCATGGCGCGGCAGTCTACTCGACCGCGCTCGCCGAGGACACCCGCCGCCGACTGAGCCGGTACCAGAGCTTGGACAGGATCCCGAGCCCGAGCAGCAGTGTGACCGCCTCGATCTCCATGGAGTAGCCCGGCCACAGCGCCGCCCCCATCATGCCGACGAAGGAGAGCCCAGCCACCCACATCATCCGCATCTCCACGGTCACCGCTGTCACCGCGAGGGTCACGGCGAGCACCAGGAGATCAAACACGAACACGCCCTCGATGGGCCAATCCAGCGCGTAGGCGGCGTAGCGGTTGGCCATCACGCCCATGACCGTGACCCCGACAGCCCCGGTCAGACGGCGGTTGATGGTGGTGGCCAGCAGCTGCCGACGCCAGACGAGCAGGATCCCTGCGAGCGCGACGAAGATGAGCGTGATGGCCATCGTCGTGGTGTCGTGGGTGATCTCGATGCGGCCGACCCTACGAAGCACGGCCGCGGTGCCAGTCGTCAGCGCAAGGCCAATGGCCATGACGCCGGTCGCCCAGGCCCGCTCACGCGCGCCCACTGCGATGTCCAGGTCCTGCTGGAGCTCGGCGAACTGCTCCACCTTGCGCTGGTTGATCTGCAACGCACGTCCGAGTTCAGCGACCTTGGCATCCAGGTCTGGACGCGGATCTGGCAGCTCCGCCACCAGCGTCTGCGCGAACGAATGATCCCCTCGCGACAGCGCCCGCCGCGCCATCAACTCCAACACACTCTGGAGTCCGCGCTCGGCCTCCACATTGCCCGGCCACATCCGCAGCGCGTGCAGGTAGCCGAACCGACACTCCCGGAAGATGGCCAGCAGGCCCGGCTCGGGCGCAGAGGCCTCGATCTGCGCCCGCAGCCGGCCCATCGCCGCGTCGGACTCGTCTGCCAGCTGAATCGAACCCCTGTGTTCGAGGAACTCCTCGACCTCGAGCCGCAGGGCGAGCGCGCTCTCCGGGCGAACCGCCGGGTCCACGCTTGTGGCCCGGTTGCACAGCCGCGCGAGCTCTTCGGGAACACTGTCATCGTAGTCGACCGCACGCGAGACCAGCGCAGCCCCCAGAACGGACTCGAGCGACTCCCCGTCGTGTCGGGGCGTGCCGGTGAGCACCTCGTGCAGAGTCGCCGCGGCCAGGTACACATCGGTGCGCTCTGTGACGCCGAGCGGGCCATCGAGCATCTCCGGCGCCATGAACGCCGGAGTCCCCACGATATTGGGCGACGCCTCCGCCAGCTTGTCCAGGCGCAACGCCAGCCCCCAGTCCAGGAGATAGACCTCCCCAAAGTGCCCGATCATCACATTCTCGGGCTTGACGTCGCGGTGTAGAATCCCGTGGCTGTGGGCAAAATGCAGCGCATGGCAGACCTGGGTGAAGACCTCCAGGTGGAAGCGCAGCTGGTCCCCTACGCCGAGGATCCCCCAATGCGGGTTGTCCGGCGCCAGCGTCAGCTCGCTCCAGGCCACCCCCTCCACGCGCTTCATGACCAGGACGGGCTCTCCGTCCGCGTCGCGGCCAAGCAGGTGTACAGGGACGATGTTCGGGTGTTCGAGAAACCCGGTGAACAGGGCCTCCTGCAACAGCGCGGCGCGCGACTCCACCGTGTGGTGACGGGGCTTGAGGCGCTTGACCGCCACCTCGCGCCGCAGGCTGCGCTGCACCGCCCGATCCACCCGCCCCATGCCGCCCTCGCCCAGCACAGACAGGACCTGCAGGTCGAGCTCGTCGACCGCCTCGTCCCCGATGGCCAAAGCTGGCAGTCCGCCCATGGACATCGACGCGGGTCCGAGCTCGGTCCCCGAGTCGAACAGGAGCGTCGCTGCCCCGTTTTCCGGCAGCTTGATCGTCGCCCGGGGGTCCGCCGCGCCGTGCCCGGCCTGCACCAGGGTCTCCAGCACGGAGCGCACACGATTGGCCTCAGCCGTCTCGTCGTCGTACGTCACGGGTTCGTTCTGGCACAGTGGGGCGCTCCCGACAATGTGCGCCGACCCGCACGGGGCTGCACAGGGTCAAGCCGGGTTCAATAGCGGGGATCGACGAGGATGTCGGCGCGCAGATCCTGACCGACGTAAATGCCGTCGGCCCCCTCGTACATGCGAAGGAACAGCGCCAGAAAGCGCAGCACCTTCTTGGTGTAGCGCCGGGCCTGGTTGAACGGAATCTCTTCCACAAACTCGTCGAGGGGCTCGTCGTGCTTGTGGATGAGCCACCGCTGCACATTGTGCGGGCCGCCGTTGTAGCTGGCGATGGCGAGCGGCTCCTGGCCCTTGAACTTGTGCACCAGTCGGGCGAAATACCAGGCGCCGTGGCGGATGCTCGTCTCAGGATCCAACAGGTCGTACTGTCCAAACTGGTTGTCCCCGATGTCCGCGGCCACCTTATTGCCCGTCTTCGGGATCACCTGAAGCAGTCCGCGCGCGTCGGCGTACGACACCGAATCCGGGTTGTAGGCGGACTCGACGGTCATCAGCGCCCACAAGAGATAGGGGTTGAGCTCCTCTTTGGCGGCGTATTTCTGGACCCACTCCGGGAACGCGCGCGGGTACGCCTCGGACCACATTTCGCGACTGTCCCCAGCGGGATCCTCACGCCACCAACCGCCACGACCCAATCTCTCCTTGCGCACGAAGTGGTAGTCGCCCACCTCCTTCATCGCATCGATCATGTCGTCGCGCACGGCGCTGCGGCGCTCGTAGATGTCGACCTGGCGCTGCCCAAAGTCCCGCTTGTGTCCGGGCAGGCGGGGGATGTCGTAGCGGTAGTCGCCCTTGGACATGCCCCAGAAGCCGCGCGTGGAGCTGCCCCGGTGATCGATGAAGTGCTCCCACTGCCGCGTGTTGAGCTGAATCGGCCGGTCCGACGAGGGCTTGCGACCGCGCGAGAAGTAGTAGTTCAGACCGCGGAACTCCAAGGTCACGTCGCGCAGCGTCAGCTGTGCCTGGCGCAAAAGCCCGACATCAAAGAGAAAGGCCACCTCGTGCAAACCGGGGAAGAGGTCGCCGTGCAACCGCGCCGCCAGCCGGGCATCGCCGGCGAGTGTGCCACCGTCGGCATACGCCTCCATGCGGTCGGGGTGGTCTGCCGCGTTCGGGTGGGCGCCATACCCAGCGCCCCCGCGGGGTGACGGCTCCTGGTCAGGGCCGAGCCAATAGACGCGCGCAGTGCGTTTGACCTCGGCGATGCTGTGGACGGCCTCCACCACCGGCGGCCGCGCGGCTACGGGGACCGCCTCCACGGACGCCGACTCGCTGACGGACATGACCTTCCCATCAGCGACGGGACGCTGCGTCACCCGCTGGTCGGTCTCCTTGGCCTGCCGCGACGACACCGGGGCGTGGAGAACGCCGCGGTCCTGCATGTCGCGGATGCGGTTGCGTGACTGGTAGCCGTAGTAGGTCAGCGGCCAGGTCGCCCCGACCTCCTCGTAGACGGCCAGGGCTTCGTCGTATTTGCCCCGTTTGTCCAGGATTCGACCGAGCCAATACTTGGACTGGTACCGCGGGACTTCTCGCGTGCGCGCCACGCTCGACATCAGCCGTTCCGCCTGGGCCAGATGGCCCGCCTTCATCGTCAGGAACGCATAATCCCAGCCGCGCTTGAAGGCCTTGCCCCACCCTTTGTCGTAGTGGGTTTTGCTCTTGGCATACTGCCCGGTCGCCATGTAGAAGTCCGCGAGCTCACGGTCGCGCGTGTTGCCCTTCCGGCGCGACAGGCGCGCCAGCGCGATCTCTTCGGCCTTCTCCACAACACCCATGCGCATGTACGTGTTCTGGAGCAGAGACAGAATCCAGTCCCGCCCGAGCCCCGCGCCCTGCCCGGAGGTGCGCGTGCGCTCCTCGAGCTCGATCAGTCGCGGCAGAGCCACATCGTAATCCTGCATGTCGTACCGGCACAGCGCGAGCTCCTGACGGACCTCGTTCTCCAGCGCGGTGTTGCCCTTGTCGGTTTTGATCTCGTCCTGAAGGTCCAGCAGCTCGCGTTCGGCGACCAGCCAGTGCTTGACCCGACGCAGCGACCGACCCCGCTCCAGCAGGGTGGACGTGGGGACGCGCCGCGGTGACAGGCCCAGAAGCGGAGCGGACTCGAGCACCAGGCGCGCCTTGGTGCCCTCCTCCTTGTACGGAAAGTCCAGCCACACCTTCTGCATCAGGTCGGTGCCCTCCCGTGTCTTGCCCTGTCGCAGGAGAATCTGAGCCCGGCGGTAGGCTGCCACGTGGCGCCTCGGGTACTCGGGGTAGCGCTTGAGGATGTCGCGGTAGGCGACCTCCGCTTTGTCGAACTTGCCTGCGCCATAGAGCGCGTCGGCGCGACGCGCCCGAGCGATGTGCCCCAACTGGGTGTCCTCGGACGCCTCCCACACCTTCGCGAACAGCGCCGCAGCCCGCTTGTGCTGCCCCGCCATCTCCGCCGCCTCCGCCTGGAGAAAACGGACCTGCGCGGGCGCCGGTGTCGCGTCGATGTCCACACTCTTGAGGTAGCGCAGCGCCTTGTAGCCCAGCCCGCGATGGAGGGCGGCGCGGGCTTGCAGGATGCGAATGCGGGTGCGGGCGTATCCCTGCGGGTCCTCCTTGAGGAGGGCGTCGAGCTTGCGCGCGGCCTCTGCGTGACCATCCAGAAGGAGATCGTCCCTGGCGGCGTCTATCCGGCGGTGGAGAACCTCGCCGTCGGCCGCAGCTGCTGCTGCGTCGCGCGCTCCGTGAACGACCGAGAACGCGTCCGGCGTGGATTCCGCATCGCCTGGGGCGGCCTCGAGGAGCTTGGTGTCAGTGGGTGGGGCTGGAGAAGGAGCCTGGGCTGACGACGGATCCGGATCCGCTGCGGCGCTCGTGTGGATCAGGGCCACTGCGAGCACGCAGGTGCCAATCGAGATCACGTTCTGTGAGTACCGCATTGTCAGCCGTGTCTGAAGTTGTGTAAGCCCTGCTCCTCCTACGGTGGTCTCCGCAGGTCACTTCCTGTGACCTGTGTCCATGCTCACATCTACATAACGCGGGGGCTGCGCAAATCCTTCCGCGCGCCGCGTTCCACCACCAAAGAGCGTACCCCCGCCTACATGCACGGCAAGAAATCCACGCGCACAGGGGCGCCGTAGCACGCACCTGGTGATGTTGGACCGGAGCTGGGGAGGTGGTTGTCCGAGGTCGGCGGTCAGAAGTCGATCGGATCCGTGGCCGCGCCCCACGACTCATAGCCGTCGTCGTCGCCGGGCTTCTTGTCCGCCTCAGGCGTGGGCTTCGCCGCCGCATCGGCGGGCGCTGGAGTCCGCCTGGCCGCTCGCACACGTCGCGCGGGCTTCGTCTCGACCACCGGCTCGGGCTCGCCACCGAGTGGTTGGTCTGTGCGAATGAAGTCCCCCACGAGCACACCGCGGCTGCGCAGGAATGGGAGGGACGACGGGTTGGGTCCCCCCACGACCCGCGCGACGCCCAACGGCCCCTCAATGCTGACAAGCGTCACGACGCCGACCTGAATGGTCACCTCGGACCGGCGCAGCGTTGGCGCGGGCACCTTGCGAAAGACGGTGAAACTCTGCCCGGGCGTCGCGCCCTTGATGTCTGTGAGGTCGAGGTAGAGATCGACCCCTGTCTGGCCACTGGGCACGACGCCCTCTGGCCGCGGCATGGACATCCTGCTCGGTTCAACCGGGCGGTAGGAACCAACGATACGTGCAGTCGGTGACAGCCTTGCGGGCGCGGCGTCGGGCGTCGCAGCCGGATCCGGCAGGTCGCTCATCCACGCGTCTGCCTGCGCCTTTGCGTCCGCCATCATCGCGCCATCTTGCGCGTGCACGGTGGCGCAACCGCAGAGCACCGCGGCCACGATGAGCGCCCGGGCGCGCATCAGGCGGCCTGGCTGGCAGCCCGACGCTTGCGCCGGCTCTCACGATTGCCGCCGCCGGGGCGCAGCTCGTGCCGCGTCGAGTAGCCGGAGTGGTGCTGGACGACCTGGAGCGCCTTGCGGGTCCGCATGGCGATGCACAGGGGCGCGAGCAGGTTTACGGTGGGGTTGCGCGGGTCGCTGACGTTGACCGTGGCCAACACACAAATCTCAGCGCCGTTGTCCTCGCCGGACAAGTCCGAGACCCCGAGGACCTCCAGCTCGCCGTCGGTCAGACGAAGATTGTGCTCGCCTACCACGAAGGCCGGGTCCATGACGACGAACGCCAGGTCCGGATCATCGCAGCATTGAAGCCACTGAAAGATGCCACCGGGGTGGTCAAACAGAATGAAGTTCTGCAATCCGGGCAAGCCCATCATGCCTTCGGGGAAGAAGATGCGATCCTCAGGATCGATCTCAAGGGTGCCAAAGCGGCTCGTCTCTACCTTCACGTCACGTCCTCCGCGAGCGCGACCGCGATTCACCAACCCTGGTGACTGCGGAAGCCGGATAGCCGTGTCGTGAACGGAGACTGCTTAGACTCCTCCCTGACCGGCCTTATCGTTCTTAGGGCTCTCAGAGCCCTGACGATCGTTGCCTGGGGAGGCCTTGGGTTCTTCGCCAAAGTCGATCATCAGATCGTCGAGTGCTGAGACGTCCGCTGCCTGGGCAGCGATCCGGTTCTCGGCGACGATGTTCTGATAAACTTCGTCTCGGAAAATTTTGACGTCGCGGGGAGCAATAACTCCGATTCGGACTTGATTCTTGCGAATCTCCTTCACGACGATTTGGATATCGTCGCCAATCCGAATTATTTCCCCGACCTTGCGAGTGAGAGTCAGCATGCTCCTGCCGTGGTGCAGCTGGAAATACGAAACTCACCTTAACGTCGGGCCTTA